>JACMQX010000130.1 GCA_014376765.1 Ramlibacter sp.
ACGGCCTGGATGGCGTAACCGGTGCGGCGCCATCCGCGCGCGTCCGGCGGGCAGGGCACGCGGCGCGAGCCTGTCACGTAGCCGAGCAAAAACGCCACCTCCTGCCAGGCCCAGATCATCAACGCGCAGGTGAAGCTGAGGTAGGCGCCGGTGGTGCGCGTGTCTTTGGCTGTGACGCACAGGCCCAGAAACGCGAGCAACAGGAATGCAGTCGCGCCCAGCATCGTCCATTTGAAAGTCCAGGCCGGCAAGCCGTCCAGGTACAGGATCACGCCCGTGCTGAACCACCAGATGAACAGGGTGTAGAGAACCGGCAGGACGTACTGCGACAGGGTCATGGCGTGCAGGATTGAAAAAGTGCGGGCAAGGGTGCGAGCGGGTCGGGCCTTACCAGACCGGGGACACGCGCATGTCCTGCGGCAACTCGTTGGGCGTAGCCGGCAGGCAGTACAGCCGCAGGAAAGTGGCGCCAGCAGCTATCGCCAGGCCCACACGCTTTACGCCACCCACCAGGCCGCCCTGCGCCACGGCAGCTTCCATCGCCACCGAAATACGGCGCAGCCGCTCCAGGCCCGAGCGGAAACGCGGGTCGTCCAGATTCAGCGTCAGCGGAAACACCTGACGGGTGATCTCGGAGGTGATGCGGAACACCTGGAAGTCGTATTCCGTCGGGTCCATTTTCATCGCCGCATGCATCTCGGGGCGGGTATGGTCGCGCACATACATCGTGGCAAAAACGGCCAGCACGAAGAAGCGGATCCAGAGTTTGTTGTGGCCCTTGAGCAGGTGCGGGTTGGCCCGCATCAACAACGCAAATGCCTCGCCATGGCGAAACTCGTCATTGCACCAGCGCTCGAACCATTTGAAGATCGGGTGAAAGCACAGCTCGGGGTGCTTTTCAATCTGCCGGTAAATCGCGATGTAGCGCGCATAACCAATCTTCTCGGACAGGTAAGTCGCGTAAAAAATGAACTTGGGGCGAAAGTAGGTGTACTTCTTGGCCCGCGCCAGAAAGCCCAGGTCAACGCCCACGCCAAAGTCCTTGAGCCACTGGTTGATGAAGCCGGCATGGCGGCTTTCGTCCCGCGCCATCAGGCCCATGAGTTCCTTGAGGTCCGGGTTCGTCACCCGCTTCTTGATCTCTGCATACAGCACGCAACCGGAAAACTCAGAGGTGACGGAGCTGATGAGAAAGTCCAGAAATTCCTTGTGAAGCGCCGGCGGCAACTGCGCATAGTTGCCCACCATTTCAGGCGGGCGCTGGAAGTGGTCGGTGTTGGAGTCGGCCCTGAACTCGTCCATCAGCGCGTCCCACTGCGGCCGGATCGATTCGATGTTGATCCGGTCCATCGCCTCGAAGTCGGTGGTGTAGAAGCGCGGCGTGAGCATCGTGTTTTTCAACGCGGTGCCGGTGGCTTCGTTCGGAACGGCGACATCGGGAGCGTGGGAGGCGGTGAGTTCGGTCATGACGACAGTGTCCGGGGTTGATGAGGGGCTCAGGGGCGCGGTGGCGTGGCCATGAGCTTGGCAAATACGGCCGCGTTGGTCGGCCCAAAAGATTCGAGGTCCACGCGCCGTCCGGTGCCTGGGTCCACCAGGGTCAGGCGCCCGTCGGCACGGCCGATCAGCTGGAAAGGCACTTCAGGGCCCACACCCGCGCGCTTGCGCTCACGGGCCAGACCGCGCATGGTGCCGCGCAAAAAGCCGTTGCTGGCCGGCGCAACGGTGTCCACCTGCTTGCGGGTGCCGGCGTCCAGGATGGCGATGCTGCCGTCGTCACGGTCTTCAAACAGAAACTCGCGCTGGGCGACTGCAGCGGCATCGGGCGCCTGCACCGCGCTCACGCCCGTCATGCGCACCACCGCCACGCCCAGCACCGCCAGCATCACCAGGGCGCACGCCGCCATGAGGGGAAGACGCTGAAAGCCGGGAGACGCCATGGTTTGCGCGCTCATGGCTCCAGGCCGCGACCGCGCTGGAAGGCGCGTTCGCGTGGTCGTTGGCAGCAGTTGCAGCTGTTGCAGCAGGCCGCACCAGCGAGCCTTGCATCACGGCAGAACCGTCCACCGGCACCGCGCTGATGGCCGTGGCCAGCAGCTGGCCGATACGCACGGCATCGGGCACAGCGCGCAGCATCGGCTCGGTGCGCTTGACGCGCCAGGGCCGCGCGTGGGGCCACAGGTGCAGGTAGGCGATCTGTTCACCCGGGGCCAGCTGCAGGGCGATGTCGCCTGTGCCGTTGGCGTTCAGGTGCAGGCCGGCCGAAGACAGCATGCGGTAGGGCAGGTTGAACGTCACGCTCAGCACAATGCCCACGCGCATCACGACGCGGCGGTCGGTGATGGTGTAGACCGTGGTGCGGCTGGTCAGCCAGGCCAGGAGCGACAGCAGGCCCAGCGCCACGATGGCCAGAGGCAACAGCAATGCAACCGAGAGCGCTGCGCCGGAGAGGCCGCCGCCATCGCTCACCACGGTGACGACGCGCCAGGTCAGCATCAGCGCGAAGTAAACCGCCAGAATGCGCACGCGCATGACGCGGATGGCCAGGGTGCGCCAGTCAGGCGCGCCCTGCCAGAGGATGCGTTCGTTGGCCGGCAGGGCCTCGGGCAGGCCGTGGGTCGCCTCGAACTCATGCTCGGGTGCAGGCTGGGGCCGATTCACAGCAGCGGCTCCTGGCGTGCTGCGGTGGCGTAGAGCACGCCGCCGCCGTAGTAGGCCATGATCTTTTCTTCTTCCAGCAAGGTGACCTGCTCTGGCTTGGCAGTGCCGGGCACCAGCGCAAACTGGTCGCCCAGGATCGACTGGACACGCACGCCTGCGTTGCTGATGCGTGTGAAGTTGATCGGCAGCAGCACGCGGCGGGTGCCGCCCTGGGCTGCAACGTCCAGCTCCAGGTAACGGAACAGCATTTCCGAGCGGTCCACCCACACGTCAACGATGGTGCCGCCGGCAATGCCGTCTGCGCCATAGACCGTGAGGCCACGCGGGTCCGGGTCGCCCGAGGCGACGTCGAAATCGGGCGCGGCACGCAATGGCACGATCTTGATGGCGCCTTCCAGCGTCACGTCAGCCACGTCCGGCCTGTCAGCCCAGGCGCCAGGCCCGACGCCGTCGAGCATCGGGTTGCCGGTGGGCATCAGCGGCGCGCCCAGCCAGTTGCCCGTGGGCACGGCCGCAAGCGGCTGTTTGGACTTGATGTCGTTGGGCACCGTGCGGGTACTGCCGTCGCGCAGCAGGTAGGTTTTGGGCGCCGGTATGGGCGGCCAACCCTGCACGCGGACATGGCCAGACCGCTCTGACTCCAGCGGATAGCCCTCGCGTTTGTTCTCCTGCAAGAGGTAGTAGATCAAACCCGCAAAAAATACCCAGAACACGTAGAGCGCAATTTGCGCGACGTCGATGTATCCGGTGATGGCTCCAGTTCCCATGGCTCTTCTCCTGGTAATTCAAGTGCATCAACCCGGCAACTCTGCCAGGCCAAACTTTGCTGAAGGCTGTAGCCGGGGTTGCCCTGTAGACCGCACCAGCGGCCCGATGGCAATCAGGGTTGCAAACAACAGAACGATTTCAAGGTGATACACAAAGCTGTAGCCCACCGCCGGCGAGGTGAGCGCGGTTCCCAGCGCTCCCTGCTCGGCCAATGCAGAAATAAGGTCCCTCAGGCCGCCTCCTAGGGCAATTGCCAGGCCGCCTGCGGTGGCTTGCACTGCCCCCCAGGCGCCCAGCGCCAGGCCGTTGTGGTCTTCGGTCTGCAGGCCCATGGCAGCAGTTAGCGTGGCCACAGAGAAGAAGCCGCCGCCAAAGCCGATCATGATCGCGCCAATGCGAAACAGCATGGCCGAGCGCATCGGGTCGGCAAAGATCACCGCAGCAAAACCGGCCACGCCTGCCAGCGTGCCGAACGCCGCCAGCCGGTAAGGGTCGCCACCATGGTGCAGCCAGCGTGAGGCCAGCACAAAGGCAGCCAGTGCACCGCCGGCCATCAGGGCCGTGAGGGACGATGTCTCGGACACCGCCATGTTCATGATCTGTCCGCCGTAGGGCTCCAGCAGAATGTCCTGCATGCTGAAAGCAGCGGTGCCCATGCCCACTGTTACGAGCAGCCTGCTGGCCCGGCCACCGGCGGTAAAGGCGCGCCACGAATCGCGAAAACGCGGCCGCGGCTCATGGGCCTTGCGCGAGGTCGCTGCCGGATTGCGCGCCTCCTGCTTCCACAGGGCAATCATGTTGAGCACCATGGTCAACAGGGCTGCACCCTGGATCACCTGGATCAGCTTGACCTGTTTGAAGTCGGCCAGCAACGCGCCAAACACCAGCGAGCTGACCAGCATGCCGACCAGCAGCATGACGTACAGCAGCGCCACCACGCGTGGGCGCGAGTCTTCCGGTGCGAGGTCGGTAGCCAGGGCCAGGCCGGCCGTCTGCGTCATGTGCAGGCCGGCGCCCACCAGCAGGAAGGCCAGGCCGGCGCCGATCTGGCCGAAGATTGCAGGGCCATGTGTGTCGCCCGAAAGCACCAGCAGGGCAAACGGCATGATCGCCAGCCCGCCAAACTGCAGCAGGCTGCCCATCCAGATGTAGGGCACGCGCTTCCAGCCCAGCGAAGAGCGGTGCGTGTCCGAGCGAAAGCCCATGAGCGCGCGCAGCGGCGCAAACACCAGCGGCAGCGCGACCATGAGCGATACCAGCCAGGCCGGCACATTCAGCTCCACGATCATCACGCGGTTGAGTGTGCCGTTGAGCAGTGCCATGGCCATGCCGACCGTGACCTGGAACAGCGACAGGCGCAGTAACCGGCCCATCGGCAGTTCCCGTGTGGCCGCATCAGCAAACGGCAAAAAGCGCGTGCCGACTTTGGCCCACTGGCGCGCGAGGTTGCTGTTGAGGCGGCTGACGGGATTCATGGGCGCACCAGCTCCATGGCTTGTGAGGTGTAGAAGCCGCTGGAGATGCGTTGCGTGCGGCCGGGAGTGAAGTCCTTGAGCAGTGGCTCTGCGGCAATCAGGCGATGCAGCGTGGTGGTGGCCACTGGCACGATGGAGGGGGACCGGTCACCCCGTGGGAAAAACTTGCCGACGGCGCGCATGGTGGCCAGCATCGGGTTGCTCGGCGCGTAGGTGAACATCATGCCGTGGCGGGTGCGCTGGGCCAGGCCCGCGAGCACGCGCACCGCGTCAGGTGCTTCGTAGTGGATCAATGAGTCCATGCCGACAACGAAATCAAATTCGCCCAGGGCCGGGTCAAGCATGTCGCCGCTGCGAAAGTCGATGCTGCCTTTACGGCTGCCTTTACGGCTGCCTGTACGGGTGCCTGTGCCGCTGCCCGCGTTGTTGCCCTGGACCAGAGATTCGGGCAGACGCTCGCGCGCCAGGCCCACCAGCGTGGGCGACAAATCGATTGCCAAAACGTCTGCGCCGCGCAGTGCCGCCTCAACAGCCAATGCGCCGGTGCCGCAGCCAGCGTCGAGCACGCGCAGGCCCTGCAGATCGTGTGGCAGCCAGCCCAGCAGCGTGTCGCGCATGCGATCGCGGCCGGCCCGCACCGTCGCGCGGATGCGGCCGACTGGCGCGTCAGAGGTCAAGCGTGCCCAGGCCTGCACCGCAGTGCGGTCAAAGTAGGTCTCGATCTCGCCGCGACGCTCGTGATAGGTCATCTGTGTCATGGGTGTGGTGGCGTGCAGTTCAGTCAAAACCAAGCAGGTCAAAAATGTCGCGGTCTTTCATTGGCACGGCGTTGAGCGGCTCAGTGCCGATCCACAGCGATGCGGCCAGCCGCATGTATTCCTTTTTCACCGCGTCCAGCTCGGGCGAGTCTTCCATCTCGAACAAGGTTGATTTTTTCAACCGGCTGCGGCGGATCACGTCCAGGTCCGGAAAGTGCGCCGCCAGCTTCAGGCCAATCTTGTTGTTGTACTTGTCGATCTGGTCGGTGTCCTTGCTGCGGTTGGCGATCACGCCACCCAGCCGCACGTTGTAGTTCTTGGCCTTGGCACCAATCGCCTGGACGATGCGGTTCATCGCGAAGATCGAATCAAAGTCGTTGGCCGTAACGATCAGCGCCCGGTCGGCGTGCTGCAGCGGCGCTGCGAACCCGCCGCAGACCACGTCACCCAGCACGTCGAAGATCACCACGTCGGTGTCTTCCAGCAGGTGGTGTTCCTTGAGCAGCTTGACGGTCTGGCCGACCACATAACCGCCGCAGCCGGTGCCGGCGGGCGGGCCGCCGGCTTCCACGCACATCACACCGTTGAAGCCGGGGAACACGAAGTCTTCCACCCGCAGTTCTTCGGCATGAAAGTCCACTGTCTCCAGCACGTCAATGACGGTGGGCAGCATTTTCTTGGTGAGCGTGAAGGTCGAGTCGTGCTTGGGGTCGCAGCCGATCTGCAGCACGCGTTTGCCCATCAGCGAGAAAGCCGCCGACAGGTTCGACGAGGTGGTGCTCTTGCCGATGCCGCCCTTCCCATAAATGGCAAACACCTTGGCATTGCCGATCTTGAGGTTGGGGTCCAGCTGGACCTGCAAACTGCCTTCGCCGTCTTCCCTCGTGGATTTGGAGCCCGGACGTTTGATATCTGGGAATGGGACTGTTGTAACGCTCATGCGGGAGCTCCTTCGTATATGCCTTCAAGCCGGTCTTCAAGTTCCTCACCGGCGCGCCGAAGCGCCTCCAGCACTTTGGCATCGGGTTTCCAGAACTTGCGCTCGCAGGCTTCCAGCAGGCGGCTGGCAACCCGGGCCGAGGCGGTCGGATTCAGTGTGGCAAGGCGCTCGCGCATTGCCGGGTCGAGCATGAAGGTTTCGCTCAGCTGCTCATAGACCCAGGGCTGGACCTGGCCGGTAGTGGCCGACCAGCCCATCGTGTTGGTGACGTGGACTTCAATTTGCCGCACGCCTTCATAGCCGTGCTTGAGCATGCCTTCATACCACTTGGGGTTGAGCATGCGGGTGCGGGTTTCAAGTGCGACCTGTTCGGTCAAAGTGCGCACGGTGCCGCCGCCATCGCTGTCGCGGGTCTGGTCGCCGATATAGACCGGGGCCATGGCGGCATCGCTGCCCAGCTCGACGGATTTGGCGCGTTTGATGGCACGGCTCACGCCGCCCAGGGTGTCAAAGTAGGTGTCCACCGTGGTGACGCCGAGTTCGACCGAGTCCAGGTTCTGGTAGGCCAGGTCCACGCCGGCCAGTACGCTTTGCAGCAGCTGGGCTTGCTGCACCGGGCGCCCGGCGCGGCCGTAGGCAAATCCCTTGCGGCGGCTGTAGGTCTCGGCCAGTTCGTCACCATCTTCCCAGCGGCTGTTGTCGATCAGGCTGTTGACGTTGGAGCCATAGGCGCCCTCGGCATTGCCAAAAACGCGCAGCGAGGCGGTTTCCAGGTCGCCGCCATGCTCGGCCTGGTAGGCCAGCGCATGCTTGCGAATGAAGTTGTGCTCAGCCGGTTCGTCGGCACTGGCGGCCATGAACGCCGCTTCTGCCAGCAGCTTGATCTGCAGCGGCAACAGGTCGCGGAAGATGCCCGACAGGGTGATGATCACGTCAATCCGCGGGCGGCCGAGTTCAGCCAGTGTCAGCAACTCGGCACCGGCCAGGCGCCCGTAGCTGTCGAACCTCGGCTTGGCGCCCATCAGGGCAAGCGCTTGCGCGATCGGGCCGCCTTCGCTCTTGAGGTTGTCAGTGCCCCACAGCACCATTGCAATCGTCTCAGGGAAACCATGGCCGTCAGCCATGTGCTTGTCCAGCAAACGGGTGGCCTGGCGCGCGCCGTCTTTCACGGCGTAGGCGCTGGGGATGCGGAAGGGGTCAAAGCCATGCAGGTTGCGGCCCGTCGGCAGAATGGCCGGGGTGCGCAGCAGGTCGCCGCCGGGGGCGGGGCGCAGGAACTTGCCGTCCAGCGCATGAATGATGCCGTCGATTTCATGGTCATGCGCCATTAGCTTGTCGGTGGCGGCCAGCTCTGTCAGCAGGGCGAGGGTTTGCGGGTCGGCGGCCTGAGTGCCTGCGGTCATGGCTTCTTCAGGCGTGCGGCCTGCCACCAGGGCTTCAATCACCGCGCGTTCGGGCCGCGCGCCGTGCGAGGCCTCGGCGCAGGACAAAAGCAGGTCCGTGCGCTCGGCCGCGCTGGGCGCCTGGCCGACGATGTGCAGGCCGTAGGGGATCAGCGTGTATTCGACTTCCAGCACTTTTTCATTGAGCCGTGCGATGCGTGCTTCCGACGCGTCGCCCCAGGCTTCGCCGGCCTCAAGCAATTGCAGCTCGGTGGCCTGTGCCTGGATCATCACACTCAGTTCGTCGCGCTCGGCTTGCGCCTGTGGTTCAAGACCGCGGTAACGCTCAAGCGCATCCTTCAGGTCGACCAGTCCCTTGTACAGCCCGGCTTGCGCCACGGGTGGCGTGAGGTAGCTGATCAGCGTGGCGGCAGCGCGGCGCTTGGCGATGGTGCCTTCCGACGGGTTGTTGGAGGCATAGAGGTACAGGTTGGGCAGGTCGCCAATCAGGCGGTCAGGCCAGCAGGTGGCGGTCATGCCGCTTTGCTTGCCCGGCATGAATTCCAGCGCGCCGTGGGTGCCGAAATGCAGCACAGCGTTGGCGCCGAAATCCTCGCGCAGCCAGCGGTAGAACGCAGAGAACGCGTGGGTCGGTGCAAAGCCTTTTTCAAACAAGAGGCGCATCGGGTCGCCTTCGTAGCCAAAGGATGGTTGCACGGCAATCATGACATTGCCGAACTGTTTGCCCAGAACCATGATGGCGCTGCCGTTGCTCAGTTGCTTTCCAGGTGCTGGGCCCCACTGGGCTTCGATTTCCTTCAGCCAGCGCTCACGCTTGACATGGTCGTCAGCCGTGATCAATGTGTGAACGTTGGCATCAGCGCCATACTCTGCTGCGGTGCCTTTAAGAATGCTGTCCCGCAATGTGTCAATACTGTCAGGCAAATCGACTGTGTAGCCCTGCGCTTTCATAGCCGTCAGGGTGTGAAACAGCGATTCAAACACCGACAGGTAAGCGGCACTGCCAATATTGCCTGCGTTGGGCGGGAAATTGAAAATGACCACAGCCACTTTGCGCTGGGCGATTTCAGTG
>JACMQX010000131.1 GCA_014376765.1 Ramlibacter sp.
CATTCGTGCTAAGCCGACAACTTGGCGCTGGCCAACCTGTTGAGGCTCACGCCTTGTTCGGCAGCCATCAAGGCCAGGTTCCGGTGCACCATGGGCGGGATCCGTACGCGGAACTCGCCGCTGTAGTGCTTTTCCGCGAGCGCATCAGGAATTTGTTCGTGATGGGCCACCATGTCAGCCACAACATCCGCCACGACTTTGCGTATGCCTTTGAGCGCCGCCTCGGACGTTTTTGCAAGCCAGCTCAGGGCAGGAAATTCAGCGCACAACCCCGCATGCTCCTCGTCCTCAGGTGAACATGTCACGCGGTAGGTGTAGTGATTGATGCTCATGATGTGCCTTTCAACTCTCTGCGGGGGACCTGTAGAACGTGGCGTGATTTGAAACGCCTGGCCAATAGCAACACACGAGCTGCCAGAGTTCGACTCGTTGTGCTGACGCTACTGCATGCCCCAGAATCGCGGCTGTTTCCACTACCGCATAACCCGCTTTGTCCTACAAGCACTCCTTTAAAGTGACCCTACGATCCGTAGTGAGACCATCCTGGTTTCGCCAAGCGCTATCTGGGCGTTGCGCATCGATCATTAAAGGAATCATCATGGGAATCATCTGGACCATCCTCATCGGCTTCGTCGCCGGTCTGCTGGCACGCGCCGTCTTGCCTGGCAATCAATCCATGGGGTTCTTCCTCACGGCTGTGTTGGGCATTGTGGGCTCGCTGCTGGCAACGTACCTGGGTCAGGCAATGGGTTGGTACACAGCCGGTGCAGGCGCAGGCTTCCTGGCTTCCGTCATCGGCGCTGTCGTTGTGCTGGTCATCTATGGCATGGTCATGCGCAAGCGCGCCTGAGCACCTGAAACTTTCAAGGACACACCTTTATGGGACTCATGGATATTTTGCAGACCGCGTTAGCGGAAGGCCGCCCCGAGCAACACTTTGATGAGGTTGCCAATGCAGCGACTCAAGACGAGCTAAGTGCTGGCCTGGCCGGCGCCATGCGCTCGGACGAGACGCCGCCGTTTGGCGACATGGTGGGCCAGTTGTTTGGCCACTCAAACCCGAACCAGCAAGCCGGGCTGTTGAACCAGATCCTCGCCTCGCTCGGTCCTGGCGTTTTGTCTGGCGTGGCCGGTGGCGTGCTCGGCAAGATTCTGGCGCCGGGGCAGACGCAGCTCACGCCCGACCAGGCGTCTCAGCTTTCGCCCGACCAGATCAAGGACATCGCCACGCACGCCGAGAAAGAGCAGCCCGGCATCATTGACGAGGTCAGCAGTTTTTACGCGCAACACTCCGGCCTCATCAAGATGCTGGGCGGCGCGGCATTGGCCATCACCATGGCCAAGATCAAGCAGAACGCCACCTCGCGCTAACTGCCTTGCCGTTGCCAGGCAGCTGCCTGGCCGCTGGCTACCGGTAGCGCCTGACGGAGCCGCCAAAAGGTAGCCAGCGGACCACGCGGATCAGTCCGTCACGCCCGCTCGCGGCGCGGCCGACCAGCGCCGTCCCCACCATGGCACCGGCAAACTTCACCACCATGTTGGGGTGCCGCTGCGTGGCGTACCAAATACCTATTCCTGCTGCCAGCACCACCCAATGTTCACCGGGAAAACTGTCGCGCGCCTCGTCATAGTGTTTGAGCCGGCGTAGCGCATCAGAGGCTGCCCGAACGGGGGCGACCGCCGCGTTGGTGATGGTTGCGGGTACGTTGCTGGTGGTGGGGTAGGGCATGAATTCAGTCTCCTCTGTTTCAAAAGAGAATAGCCCGCTGCGCAATGACGCTGTGTCAGACAGATTCGCCAGCCGCAGCTATGGCTTGGTTAGGGATACCCCTGAAGCGTGGTTGAGGCAGGCATGATTTGATGTAGATTAAGAAAACGCAATGTGCGTCTAGACTGGCTAAGAACAGCGCGTATATTCAAGGGGTGGAAAAAGCGTAATTGGCGCTGAATTAAGCAAGTTCACTTTCGTATTAATGCGGTTGCTGTCACTCTAGAAACGCATTGTTTTTGAACAAGATGAAAACACACTGTAAAAAGAACGTATTAGCGTTGGCACTCGCTGCCTTGGCCCAATCGGCGCTCGCGCAGCAGCCCCCCAGTGCCGGCAGCCAGCTGCAGTCCATACCTTCCCAGCCCACTGCACCTCGCGCTGCGCCGGCTTTCATGATCGAGCCACGGCCCGCTGCGGGCGCTGGGGTTGCCAGCCCCGCCTCGGATCAGGTGCGCATCGCCGTCAAATCGTTGCGCATCACCGGCGCCCAGCGATTTAGCGAAGCTGAACTGCTCACAATCACCGGCTTCACACCGGGCAGCGAGCTCATGCTGTCTGACCTGCAGCAGATGGCCGACCGCATCACAGCGTATTACCGCCGCAACGGGTATTTCGTGGCGCAGGCTTTCTTGCCCGCCCAAAACATTGTGGACAACACCGTCACCATTGCCGTGACCGAGGGCCGCTACGGTTCTGTGACTCTGGACAATCAGGCCGGCCTGCCCGGTGCCTGGTCGGCCCATGCGCTCGATGGCGTTCGCAGTGGCGAGCCCATCACGAGCGAGCCGCTTGAGACACGCCTGCTCCTGCTGTCGGATTTGCCCGGCGTCAATGTGCGCTCGTCTCTCGTGCCGGGTACTGCGCCGGGTACGTCAGACCTGCTGGTCAACGTTACGCCGGGGCGCCGCGTGTCGGGCAGTGTGGATGCCGACAACGGCGGCAGCCGCTACACCGGTGAATACCGGCTGGGCGCCACCATCAATCTGAATAACCCGCTGGGCCTGGGTGACGTGGCCAGCCTGCGGCTGCTCACCTCTGGCAGCGGCTTGAACTATGCGCGTGCTTCGTACCAGTTGCAGGTGGGCAAGGGGCAGGTCGGTGTGGCCTACAGCGCGCTCAACTACAAACTGGGCCGCGAGTTTGCGCCCTTGCAGGCGCATGGCACTTCGCGGGTGGCCAGCGTCTTTGGCCGCTACCCGCTGCTGCGCTCGCGCGACGACAACGTGTATGCGCAAATCGAATACGGCGCAAAGACTTTCCAGGACCGTGTTGATTCCATCCCCGCAGTGACCGACAAGCAAGCCGGCGTCGTGCTGGCCAGCCTGTATGGCGACCATCGGGACACGCTGGGTGGGCTTGGCCTCAATGCCTGGTCGCTGTCGCTGTCGTCCGGCAACATCGACATCCAGACGCCGGCAGCCCGCGCGGCCGATGCTGCCACGGCGCGCAGCAATGGGCACTTCAACAAGCTCGGCTTCAGCGCCATGCGGCTGCAGACGCTGGGCGGGCCATTCTCTGCATATGGCTCCATCAGCGGGCAGGTCGCATCAAAAAATCTGGATGTGTCCGAAAAAATGTCGCTGGGCGGCATGAACGCCGTGCGCGCCTATCCCGAGGGCGAGGCCTATGCCGATGAGGGTGTTGTGGTCACGCTGGAAGGCCGCATGCTGCTCACGGGACTCTCGCAGCGCGTGCCGGGGCAGGTCCAGCTGGTGGCATTTGTCGATGCAGGCACTGCCATCCGCGACAAGAACCAATGGGCCCCTGGCGTGAATCGCCGCACGCTGTATGGCGCGGGCGTTGGCCTTAATTGGTCAGAGCCGGGCGACTTCCTGGTGCGGGTCTCGTATGCGCGCCGGCTGGGCAGCGAGCCGGCCACTTCCGCGCCTGACAAGTCGGGGCGATTCTGGATTCAGGGCATCAAGTATTTCTGATGGCCAACAGGGAGAACAAGTGAACAAAGCTATTCAAAACCGTATTCCGCCTTTTGCGTTAAGTGCGTTTGTGGTGGCGGCCGCATTGTCTTGCGGTGCGGTACGCGCAGCGCCGGCAAGCGGTGCGGTGGCCGCGGGCAGCGCGACGATCACCACTGCACCGTTGCGGACCACCATCACCCAGACCAGCCAAAACGCCGTCATCAACTGGCAAAGCTTTGGCATTGCCGCAGGCGAGGCGGTGCGCTTTGACCAGCCCAACGCCAATGCCGTGGTGCTGAACCGCGTGACCGGCTCCGAGCCCTCGGCCATTTACGGCAACCTGTCTGCCAATGGCAAGGTGTTCCTGGTCAACCCGGGCGGCATTCTGTTTGGCAGTGGCGCCTCCGTGAACGTGGGCGGGTTGGTTGCGTCCACGCTCAGCATCACCGACAACAACTTCATGGCGGGGCGCTACCAGTTTTCTGGCACTAGCACCGGCAGCGTAGTGAACCAGGGCGTGATCAATGCCGATGGTGGCTACGTGGCGTTGCTTGGCGCAAGCGTGACCAACAACGGCAGCATTCAGGCCAACCTGGGCAGCGTGGTATTGGCAGCAGGCAAGGCGATCACGCTGGAGGTGATGCCAGGCGGCTTGCTGAGCGCCAGGGTGGACGAAGGCGCCGTCAATGCGCTGGTACAAAACGGCGGATTGATCCAGGCTGATGGTGGCCAGGTGCTGATGACGGCGCAGGCTGCAGGCGTTTTGCTGGGCAGCGTGGTCAACAACACCGGCATGGTCCGCGCGCAGTCCATCTCCAACCGCAATGGCAGCATCCAGCTGCTGGGCGATATGAACAGTGGCACAGTCAACGTCAGCGGTACGCTGGACGCATCGGGCCGCAGCCCGGGGCAAAACGGCGGCCGCATCGTCGTCACGGCGCACCACACGGGCCTGTTCGGCGCGAACATCGATGCATCGGGCGATACCGGCGGCGGCACGGTGCTGCTGGGCGGCGGCTTTCAGGGCAGGGGCCTCACGGTGGCCAACGCAACGGCCAGCTACCTGAGCGCTGACGCTGTGGTGCGAGCAGATGCCGTGTCGCAAGGCAATGGCGGCACGGTGGTGTTATGGGCCAACGAGTCCACCCGGGCTTACGGCACCATCACGGCGCGCGGCGGTGCCACTGGCGGCTCCGGCGGGATGATTGAAACGTCTGGCCACTGGCTTGATGTGACGGGCCTGAGCGCAAATGCCAGCGCGCCCCAAGGCGCACCGGGCAATTGGCTGCTGGACCCGGCCGACGTCACCATCGGCACGGGCACGACCAGCGGCAGCTTAAGTACCAACTTTTTTACGCCTGACTCTGGCGCGAGCGCGTCCACTGTCGATTCAGCTGCGCTGCGGATTGCGCTGGAGGCGACGGGCGGCACCAACGTCACCATCACCACCACTAACGCGGGTGCGCAAGGCAATGGTTTTGGCGACATTACCGTTGCATCGGAACTAACCTGGACGCCCGGCAACGCGGCCACGCTCACGCTCAGTGCCGCACGGGACGTGAACATCAATGCCGACATGTCTGCCACCCGGGGCAACCTGGTCGTATGCTGCGGCCGCGACATCAATGTGCGCGCCTTGGTGACAACCGTCTCCGGCAGCGTGCTGCTGTCTGCGGGGCGCGACCTCATCATCAACCGGGTGGCGCTGGACCCGGGGCAACCGCTGCTTGGCCGTACCAACGTGGCCGGCATCCGCACCACCACCGGCAACATCGCCATGTGCGCATCGCATGACATCAAGCTGACCAACTCGTTTGATGCGGGAGCGTTGATCACCCAGGTCACCTCCAGCACCACCTTAAACCTGGACCTCGCCGAATATCGTATACCTGCCGGTATGCTGATCAATGCAGGAACAGGCGGCACAGGTCCCGGGCTGGCCGGCGGCACCGTCATCCTCACGCCAATGGCGCCAGGCACCTCGTTGATCACGGTGACAGACGCGTCGATCTTCATCAACTACAACCCGGTCTCTTACCTGGCGCCCAACGACTACAGCAGCAACTTCACCCGTACCAACGCGCCCCTGAGCCAGCGGATGCTGGTCTTCCCCCAGGGTGACAAGACGGCCGACGGCTCGACATCGACCACCTTGTTGGCCACGCTCAAGGGCGACCCGCCAGGAGCGACTTTGCTGGCAGGCGTTGGCGCCACGGCCAGTTTTGACACGGCGGCTGTGGGCGTGGGCAAGGAGATCAACTTCAGCGGATACGCGCTGGACGTGCCCAGCCAGGCCATCTACGCTTTGCCCGTCCTGTGCTGCGGGCCGCTGCTGGGCAAGGGGTTGACCTCGGGGAGGATCACGCCTGCGGCGATTCCCCCGCTGCTTCCAACACCTGGGCCGGTGGTGCCTGTGGTGATCGATGCGCCTGGCGTGCAGCCGGATGGCACGGGCGGGCCTGTGGTGCAGGGGCCAACGTACACGGACCTGGTGATGCCGCAGTATCCGGCCTTTGTTGTGGCGCCGGTGCTGCTGCAGCCTTTCAGCCGCGTGCTGGACGTCACGCCCGTGACGCCTGCGCCCATGCAACTGGTGGCCGTGCAGGCGCCAGCGCCAGTGGCTCCCCGGGCGGTCGCTGCGCCGGCCCAGGTGGTGCCTGAAGAGGTTGTTCCGCCCATTTACGTCGCGCCGCCACGGCCGGCCAAACCCTACCGGAACTAGCCTGTGCACGGGATGTTGCGGCGGGGGTTCATGAGGCAGTGTGTGGTGGTCCTGCTGCCGTTGACGGGCGGCTTGCTGCTGCCGCGAGTGGCTGCAGCTTCCACGGCCGACTTTGGCGGTGATGCCGCTTCTGCCGTTGTGCAACGCGTGGCGCGCTGGGCGGTGGACTCGGCGGACAACAAGGGCCTGCCGTTTGTCATCGTCGACAAAGTGGGCAGCAAGGTATTCGTGTTTGATCCCCGCGGGTGGCTGCGCGGCGCGGCGCCCGCACTGCTGGGATCGGCGCAAGGCGACGGCTCGACCCCGGGCATCGGTGACCGGCCCTTGTCCACCATCCGGCCGGAGGAACGCACGACACCGGCCGGCCGCTTTGTGGCGACTTTGGCACGCGCGTCCAAGGGGGAAGAAATCCTCTGGGTGGACTATGACGCGGCGATTGCCCTGCACCGGGTGATTGCCACCGCCCCCAAAGAGCGCCGCCTGCAGCGCCTTGAAAGCGCCGAGCCGCTGGACCGCCGCATCACCTACGGTTGCATCAATGTGCCGGTGGCGTTTTATGAGCAGGTCGTGGCGCCATCGTTCAGACGCGGGGGCGGCATTGTGTATGTGCTGCCGGAGACGCTGTCGGTGGATGAGGTGTTCGGGTTGCGCGGGGAGATGCGGTAAAAGCGCTATCAAGCTGGAAGCCAATCCGCATCACCCTGCTTTGCGCCTGCGCGCCTAAAGCGGACTCCCGAGCCGTGAAGATTCAACAATCGCGTCAATCAGCCGCTGCGCGTTGAGCGCAGACCGGCCACTTGCCTGCGGCTCCCGCCCCTCGCGAATCGCACCGAGAAAATCGGCAATAACAGTCCGGTGGGCGCCGTGGTCGAACCCCATGATGTTGGCGCCCGAACCTGAGCTTTGCTTCTCCCCCACGGTGAGCTGGCGCCCGTCGGCAAACTCGCACACCAGTTCGCCGCTTTCAAGCGTGGCCGTGCCGCCAGTGAAGTTCAAGGCAAGCTTTTCAGCGTAGCCGGGGTAGGCCGCCGTCGTTGCTTCCAGTGTCACGATCGCGCCATTGGCAAAGTGCAGCAGCGCCGCTGCCGTGTCTTCAGTTTCCATGCGGTGCACCGGGCTCGTCGCCACCAGGCCGATCACGCGATCGGGCATGCCGGTGAGGCTGAGAAGCAGGTCAATGGTGTGGATGGCCTGCGTCATCAAAACGCCACCACCATCGCGCGCGAGGGTGCCGCGGCCCGGCTCGTCGTAGTAGCTTTGCGGGCGCCACCAGCGGGCTGTGGCTGAGCCGCTGATGAGCGTACCCAGTTCACCGTTCTGGATGAGGGTGCGCAGTGCAACTGCCCCGTCACGCAGGCGGTGCTGGAACATGACCGCGAGCGTGACGCCGTGCTGCCCGCACACTGCAACCATCTCTTGAGCTTTCTGCAGGTCAACTTCCAGGGGCTTCTCCACCAGCACATGCTTGCCAGCTTGCGCAGCGCGCCGCACCACGTCCAGATGAGCGTTGGCGGGAGTGAGCACAAGGACGGCCCGCACTGCAGGGTCACCGAGGATGCTGTCCATAGACGTGGTCAGGCGCGTATCTGGAGGCACGGCCAACTGCTTCGCAAGCTCTTGCAACTTGCTTTGCGTGCGGCTGTAACACCAGCTGAACTCAGCCTCGGCGGCAAGGTCCGAGAGACTGAGGATGTGGGGCTTGGCGGCGACGCCCGCACCAATAACGGCGACGTTGATTTTCTTGTTCACTGCCTGCTGCGCGCCGTGCCGCTCACTCGACCTTGATATTCGCCGCCTTAACCACCTGCGCCCACTTCTCGACTTCGTTCTTCTGGAAGTCGGTGATCTGCGCCACCGTCATGTTCGAGCCCTGCATGCCCAGGCCTTTCAAGCGCTCCTGCATGTCGGCCGTCTGCAAAATCTTGAGCGCCTCTTCATGAAGTTTGTCGACGATGGGTTTGGGCGTGCCCGCAGGCACGAAGATGCCTTGCCAGCTCGTGACCTCAAAGCCCGGCACGCCGGACTCAGCCACCGTCGGCACATTGGGGAAGGCTTCCAGCCGTTTTGACGAGCTCACCGCCAGCGCGCGCAGTTTGCCGCTTTGCACGTGCTGGCCGGCCACTACAGAGGTGTCGAACATCATGTCGACCTGGCCGCTGATCACGTCCTGGATGGCGGGGCCGCTGCCCTTGTACGGCACGTGAATGAATCTGGTGCCCGACTTGTAGCCCAGCAGCTCAAGCGCCATGTGCTGCGAGGTACCGCTGCCGGCAGATGCGGCGGTGATGGTGCCCGGCTTTGCCTTGGCGGCGTTCAGCACATCCTGCAGCGACTTGTACGGACTCTTTTCGCCAACGACCAGCATCACGGGGTTGGAGCCGATCAGCACGATGGGCGTGAACGATTTGACCGGGTCGTAGCCCAGCTTGGGGTACAGGCTCACGTTGATGGCGTGTGAGCTGACAGTGCCGCCCACGATGGTGTAGCCGTCTGCCGGTGCGCGCGACGCGACTTCCGAGCCGATGCTGCCGCCCGCGCCGCCCTTGTTGTCGATGACGAGGGTGGTGCCCATCACCGCGCCCAGCTTCTGGCCCATGATGCGCGCCAGGATGTCTGTTGTGCCGCCTGCAGGGAAGGGCACGATGTAGGTGATGTTCTTGGCGGGGTACTTGTCCTGCGCCCAGGCGGGCAGGCCAAGAGCCGTGGTGGCTGTGGCGGCGAGGGCGGAATGGATGAGGTGGCGGCGTTGCATGTCTGTCTCCTTGGTGTTGATATGCTGGCGCGGCATGGATTGCGACTCAAGGCCGCAATGACAGCCGTGGGTTAGCGGACCATGCAGGGCTTTTTGTTGTTGAAGGCCCAGCCGGGAATGAGGTACTGCATGGCAATCGCGTCGTCGCGCGCGCCCAGGCCATGCTGCAGATAAAGCTGGTGGGCTTTTTCAACTTCCACCATATCCAGCTCCACACCCAGGCCCGGCTTCTTTGGAACGGTAACCAGCCCGCCCACGATCTGCAAGGGTGCTTTCGTCAGCCGCTGGCCGTCTTGCCAGATCCAGTGCGTGTCGATGGCGGTGACGCGGCCCGGCGCGGCGGCTGCCACCTGGGTAAACATCGCTAGCGATATGTCAAAGTGGTTGTTGGAATGCGAGCCCCAGGTCAGGCCCCAGGTCTGGCACAGCTGCGCCACGCGCACGGCGCCCTGCATGGTCCAGAAATGCGGGTCGGCCAGGGGAATGTCGACCGACTGCAGGGTGATCGCATGCTGGAGTTCGCGCCAGTCGGTGGCCACCATGTTTGTCGCAGTGGGCAGGCCGGTGGCGCGGCGGAACTCGGCCATCACCTCGCGGCCGGAGAAAACGCCTTCAGCGCCGCAGGGGTCTTCGGCATAAGCCAGCACGTCGCCCCGGCCCTGGCAGATGCGCACGGCGTCTTCAAGCAGCCAGCCGCCATTTGGGTCCAGCGTGATGCGCGCATCAGGAAAGCGTTCCGCCAGCGCGGTGATGGCTTCCATCTCTTCTTCGCCACGCAGCACGCCGCCCTTGAGTTTGAAGTCCCTGAAGCCGTAGCGCTGGTAGGCCGCTTCTGCCAGCCGCACGATGCTTTTGGCGTCCATCGCCGGCTCGTGGCGCAGGCGCTTCCAGTCGTCTGCATCATCCGTCTCATCGGCGGCGCCGCTATAAGGCAGGGGGGTCTTGTTGCGGTCACCCACGTAGAAGAGGTAGCCCAGCATGGCCACCTGTTCGCGCTGCTGGCCGTCGCCCAGCAAAGCGGCCACGGGAACATTCAGGAACTGGCCGAGCAGATCGAGCAGGGCGCTTTCCACCGCAGTCACGGCGTGGATGGCGATACGCAGATCAAATGTCTGGTTGCCGCGGCCCGCGCTGTCACGCCCGGCAAATTTGCTGCGCATGGTGTTGAGGATGCTGTTCCAGGCGCCCAGCGGTTGGCCCACGACGAGTTCCTTCGCG
Organism: Ramlibacter sp.; assembly: GCA_014376765.1. Taxonomy (GTDB): domain Bacteria; phylum Pseudomonadota; class Gammaproteobacteria; order Burkholderiales; family Burkholderiaceae_C; genus JACMQX01. Next base: position 10,380 of record JACMQX010000131.1, read on the forward strand.
TCTTCCAGCGTTTCGCGGATCTTCTCGCCGCCCGGCACTTCCCCCACGCCCACGCGGTTGGAGGTGTCGGTGATGACGACGATGTTGCGTGTGAAAAACGGGCCGTGCGCGCCGCTCAGGTTCATCAGCATGTCGTCCCGGCCGGCCACGGGTATGACCCGCATGGAGGCAATACGCGGGGTCTGGCTGAGGGCGGCGGAGGGGGTGGTTATTGGGGCAGCGGTGAGGTTGGGTGTGGTCATGGCGGTCAAGGAATATTCAGAGACGGAAGTCCATCTAATTCATCAGTCATCCTACAACATAGGCTGAGGTTTCAGCCCGCCGCCGGCTGCGACTTGCGCAGCCTTTCGCGGCTGTTCGAAAGGTGCGTGCGCATCGCCGCCCGGGCCGCTTCCGCGTCCTGGTTGCGGATGGCGTTGAAGATGCTTTCATGCTCCTCATTCACCCGCAGCAAATAGCTCACGCGGCCCTCGGGCGCCTGCTGCGGCGTGTTCACGCGGGTGCGGGGGATGATCATGGTGCCCAGGTAAGTCATCAGGTCGGCGAAGTGGCGGTTGCCAGTGGCGCGGGCCACTTCCATGTGGAACTGGAAGTCCGAGGGCACGGCGTCTGAGTCCTCGGTGATGGTGTCCCTGAAGGCCTTGAGCCAGGCTTCCATGTTGGCCAGGTGGGCAGGCGTGCGGCGCTGGGCGGCCAGGCCGGCTGCCTCGGTTTCCAGGCTGATGCGCAGCTCCAGTACCGAAATGACGTCAGCGACGGTGGAAAAATCCGCGTCGGCAATCTTGAAATTTCCGGCCTCGCGCTGCTGGATCACAAAGGTGCCAATGCCGTGGCGCGTTTCGACCAGGCCGGAGGCCTGCAGCTTGGAAAGCGCCTCGCGCACCACGGTTCGGCTCACATCAAAACGCGACATGATTTCTGCCTCGGTGGGCAGCTTCTCGCCGCGCTGGATCTGGCCATTGCGGATACTCGCGGCCAGGCTGTCAACAATCTCGCCGACCAGCCCACGCTGGCGCCGCGGGCGCTGCGGCTCAGCCGCCAGTGTTCCCGCCGCGGGTGCCAGTTCAGACATAGGGGTTTGCCTTGATTCCATCAATTTCTTCTTGACACCGGAGGTCGGTATTCGCTAAATTCATGTTGTCGGACAACATATGACTGATGTGTTGACCGGATGAATGACTGTATATCAAAGCCCCTGGAGGAGTCCAGAGGGTTTTCGGAAGACCAAAACAATGACGCTGAAAATACATGAACGCCTGTTGCTCACCGGTGCGGCTGGTGGGCTTGGCAAGCAGTTGCGCACCCGTCTGAAAGCCAACTGCAACATCCTTCGCCTGTCTGATGTTGCAGAGTTTGGCGCCGCTGAAGCCGGCGAAGAAGTGATGCTGGCTGACCTGGGTGACGCCAGGGCGGTGGACGTGATGGTCGCAGGGGTGGACGCCATCGTGCACCTGGGCGGCATCTCGGTAGACGGGCCGTTTGCGCCCATCCTCAATGCCAACATCGTCGGCCTCTACAACCTGTATGAAGCGGCGCGACGCCACAGCGTGAAGCGCGTGTTGTTCGCCAGTTCCAACCATGTGATGGGTTTCTACACCCAGGGCGAGACCATCCATGCTGATTCTCCGGCCCGCCCCGACAGCCTGTACGGCCTGTCCAAGGCCTTTGGCGAAGACCTCTCGCGTTTTTACTTTGACCGCTACGGCATCGAGACGGTGTGCATCCGCATTGGCTCGTCTTTCCTTGAGCCGCGCGACCGGCGCATGCTGGCCACCTGGCTGAGCTATGACGACCTGCACAGACTTGTCACGGCCTGCCTCACCACGCCGGTGGTGGGCCACAGCATCATCTACGGCATGTCGGACAACGCAGTCACCTGGTATGACAACTCACGCGCCCGGCATATTGGCTACAGGCCGCAAGACAGCTCCGACATCTTCCGCCAGGCGGTCTACGCCCGCACGCCCGAGCCCGACCTGAAAAACCCGGTGGCCCGGTACCAGGGCGGCGGCTTTGTAGTGGCTGGCCCTTACGAATAACAACGTTTTTTTTCCTGTCCCATTGATCATTACCACCTGAAGGAGACTCCATGAAACTCAAAAAAACAATCGTCGCCGTTGCGGCCACACTGCTGGCCTGCACGGCCTGGGCCACTGAATTCCGCTCGACGGACATTCACCCCGACGGTTACCCCACGGTTGACGCCGTCAAGCACATGAGCGAGACGCTCAGCAAGGCCACCGGTGGCAAGCACAGCATCAAGGTGTTCAACAACGCCGCGCTGGGCCAGGAAAAAGACACCATCGAGCAGACCAAGATTGGCGCGCTGGCCATGACCCGCGTCAACATCGCGCCGATGAACAACATCTGCCCGATGACCGTGGTGCCCACCATGCCCTTCCTGTTCCGCTCCAAGGAGCACATGCGCGCTGTGCTTGACGGCCCCATTGGTGAAGAGATCCTGAAAAGCTGCGAAGCGCAGGGCTTTGTGGGCCTGGCCTACTACGACAGCGGCTCACGCTCGATGTACACCGTCAAGAAGCCGATCAGGACGCTGGCCGACGCCAAGGGCCTGAAGGTACGCGTGCAGCAGTCCGACCTGTGGGTTTCGCTGCTAGAAGCCATGGGTGCCAACGCCACGCCCATGCCTTACGGCGAGGTCTACACCGCGCTGAAGACGGGCGTGGTCGATGCGGCCGAGAACAACTACCCCTCGTACGAGAGCTCGCGCCATTTTGAAGTGGCCAAGTACTACTCGCGCACCGAACATTCGATGGCACCGGAAATGCTGCTGTTCTCCAAGCGCGTGTGGGACACCCTGCCGCCTGCGGACCAGCAAGCCATCCGCGCGGCGGCCAAGGAGTCCGTGCCCTTCATGCGCAAGCTGTGGGACGCCCGTGAAGAAAAGTCGCTGGCCCTCGTGAAGGCCGGCGGCGCAGAGATCGTTGAAGTGGACAAACCCGCTTTCCAGGCCGCGATGAAGCCGGTGTATGACAAGTTCATCACCGACGCGAAGATGAAAGACCTGATCGCCCGCATCCAGGCGACGAAGTAGAGCCAGCAGGCTGTCATCCCGGACTTGATCCGGGATCCATGGCGGCGTGAAGTGACGCTACTTCACGCTCCCATGGATTGCGGATCATGTCGGCAATGACAGCCCCGCTCACTGGCTTGCCGCTCTCGCCCCTGAAAGAAAAAAATGTTCACAAAAATCTGTGCGCGAATCGCCCGCACATGCCTGCAGCTGGGCGTTTTCGGGCTCGTGTTGCTCATCATCGCGGTGCTCTACCAGGTGTTTGGCCGGTACGTGCTCAACAGCACGCCCACCTGGGCTGAGAGCCTGGCGCTGGTGCTGGTGCTGTATGTGACCATGCTCGGCACGGCTGTGGGCGTGCGCGATGCAGGCCACATTGGCCTGGAGTCACTGTTGGTGCTGCTACCCGAGCGCATGCGCACCAAGTTCGAGATCCTGGTGCATTGCATCACCCTGACATTCGGCGTCATCATGGCCTGGAACTGTGCGCTCATGTATGAGTCCGTGCGCGGCTACATGATCCCGACGCTGCATATTTCCGAATCGTGGCGCTATGTCCCGCTGGTATTTGCGGGCTGCCTCATCGTTCTCTTTTCAATCGAACACATCATTGCGCTGCTCAAAGGCACCGAAGTGGAGCCGGCATGGCACTGACTATTCTCTGTATTTCGTTCTTCGGGCTGCTGATCCTTGGCGTGCCCGTTGCGTTCTCGATCGGCCTCGCGGCACTGTCGACCATCCTGTATGAAGGCCTGCCCATGGCGGTGATCTTCCAGCAGATGACGTCGGGCATGAACGTGTTCTCGTTCCTCGCCATTCCGTTCTTCATCTTCGCCGGTGAGTTGATGCTGTACGGCGGCATTGCCGACAAGATCGTGGACTTTGCCAAGGCCCTGGTGGGCCATGTGCGCGGCGGCCTGGGCATGGCCAACGTGGTGGCCTGCACCATGTTCGGCGGCGTCTCCGGCTCCCCGGTGGCTGACGTGTCGGCCATGGGCTCGGTGATGATCCCGATGATGAAGAAGGAAGGCTACGACGCCGACTACGCCGTCAACGTCACCACGCACGCCGCGCTCGTCGGCGCGCTGATGCCGACCAGCCACAACCTCATCATCTACACGCTGGCTGCCGGCGGCAAGGTGTCAATCGCCTGGCTGATCCTGGCGGGCATCGTCCCCGCAATCGTGCTGACAGTGTGCAACCTGGTGGCGGCCTACCTCGTGGCTGTGAAGCGCGGTTACCCGCGCGGCACCTTCCCGGGCTGGGCCATTGTCGGGCGGACCTTTGCAGCCTCGCTGCCAGGCATGTTCGTGGTCGTGCTGATTCTGGGCGGCATCCTGTCGGGCGTGTTCACTGCGACCGAATCTGCGGCGGTAGCGGTGCTTTACTCGCTGGTGCTCTGCGTCTTCGTGTACCGCTCGCTCAAGTGGGAGCAGTTCCTGAAGGCTGCGAGCAAGGCCGTGAAGACGACGGGCGTGGTGCTGCTGCTGATCGGCATCTCGGCCTCGTTTGGCTACATCATCAGCCTGTATGGCGTGGCTGACCTTACCGGCAAGGCGCTCACCGCCATGACGACCAGCCCCTGGCTGATCTTCCTGTTGATCAACATCATCCTGTTCGTGCTGGGCACCTTCCTTGACATGGCGGCCACCATCCTCATCTGCACGCCCATCTTCCTGCCCATTGCGCAAAAGTTTGGCATGAGCGAGATCCAGTTCGGCATGCTGATGATCATCAACTGCGCGCTTGGGCTGAACACGCCGCCCGTGGGTACCACCCAGTTTGTGGGCTGCGCCATTGGCGGTGTGACGGTGGGGCAGGTGATGAAAACCATCTGGCCGTTCTACGGCGCGCTGATCGCAGCACTGATGTTGGTGACCTATGTGCCTGCGTTCTCCATGTGGCTGCCTACGCTGGTGCTGGGCAAGTAAGCCATGTCCACCTGGGTCTTTGTCTCCAATGCCGACAGCCAGGACATCTCGGTGTTCGAGCTGGACAGGGCTGGCGGCGTGCTCAAACCTGTGGGCACGGTGCCGGTGGGCGGCATGGCCATGCCGATGGTGGTGAGCCGCGACAAGAAGCTTTTGTATGTCGCCCTGCGCTCGCAGCCGTATCGCGTCGTGACCTTGGCGATCGACGGCGCTACGGGCGGCCTGCAAAAGCTCGGCGAGGCGGCGCTGGCCGACAGCATGTGCAACATCGACCTGGACGCAACGGGCCGCTGGCTCTTTGCGGCGTCTTACAGCGGGCACAAGATCACGGTGAACAGCGTCGGGCCGGATGGCCTGGTAGGCGCGGTGCAGCAGCTCATCCCGACAGCGCCGAATGCGCATGCGATCCACCCGGACCGGGCGGGCAAGCATGTGTTTGCAACGAGCCTGGGCGGCGACAACCTTTCCTGCTGGAAGTTGAATGCAGCCACCGGCAAGTTGAGCGCGAACGAGCCGGCGTTGGTGAACATTGCGCCTGCCGGTACGGGGCCGCGCCACTTCGTTTGGGACAACTCGCAGGAATTTGTCTATCTGCTGAACGAACTGGATGGCGGCGTGGACGTTTTTGCCTACGACGGAGCCAGCGGGTCCATGCGCCACCTGCAACGCAGCTCGGTGATGCCCCCAGGCTTTGGCGGCAAGCCCTGGGCGGCAGATCTGCATTTGGCGCCCGATGGCAGGTTCCTCTACGGCTCCGAGCGCACCTCCAGCACCTTGACCACCTTCAAGGTGGACGCGGCCACAGGTCACCTCCAGGTGGTAGGCCACACGCCGACCGCGAAAACACCGCGCGGCTTTGCTGTGGACTCCAGCAGCCGTTATCTCATCGCGGCAGGGCAGGACTCTCACCGCGTGTCGCTGCATCTGATCGACCCGGCGACGGGCCTGCTCCAGCCCGGCATCAGCCAGCCGGCGGGCAAGAACCCGAACTGGATTGAGATCGTTGATTCCCATGACCCTGCCTGACACACCTCTACAAGCTTCAGCGCCGCAGGCCAGGCCCGCGCCCAAGCCGCTGTTCATCCGCATGAACGAGGCAGACAACGTCGCCATCGTCGCCAACGACGGTGGCCTGGCGCCTGACGTGGTTTTTGACAACGGCCTGGTGCTGGTCGAGCGCGTGCCGCAAGGCCACAAAGTGGCCCTGGTGGACCTGCCCAGGGGCACCACGGTGCGCCGCTACAACGTGGCCATCGGCAAGACCAACAAGGACGTGCCCGCAGGCAGCTGGGTGCATGAGCGCCTGCTGGACATGCCCGATGCCCTGTCGCTCGAAGGCCTGCCGATAGCCACGGTGAAAGCCCCAGCGCAAGCGCCACTGGAGGGCTACACCTTCGAGGGCTTTCGCAATGCGGATGGTTCGGTGGGCACGCGCAACATCCTGGCCATCACCACCACCGTGCAGTGCGTGGCCGGCGTGGTGGACTTTGCGGTGCAACGCATCAAGCAGGAGCTGCTGCCGCGCTTTTCGAATGTGGACGACGTGGTGGGCCTGGAGCACAGCTACGGTTGCGGCGTGGCGATTGATGCGCCCGACGCCATCATCCCGATCCGCACACTGCGCAACATCAGCCTGAATCCGAACTTTGGCGGCGAGGTGATGGTGGTGAGCCTGGGCTGCGAGAAGCTGCAGCCCGAACGTCTCTTGCCGCCAGGCAGCTTCCCCATCGTCGATGAGCGGGTGGTCGCAGACATAGGCAACACCGCGGATCCCACGCTCGATGTGGTGTGCCTGCAGTCAGAGAACCATGTTGGCTTCATGTCGATGATCGACTCCATCATGACCACCGCGCAGCTGCACCTGGAGCGGCTCAACGCCCGCAGGCGCGAGACCGTGCCCGCCAGCGAATTGGTGGTGGGTGTGCAGTGCGGCGGCAGCGATGCCTTCAGCGGCGTGACGGCCAACCCGGCCGTCGGCTTTTGCACCGACCTGCTGGTGCGCGCCGGCGCCAGCGTGATGTTCTCCGAAAACACCGAGGTGCGCGACGGCATTGACCAGCTCACCTCGCGCGCCAGCACCCCGGAAGTAGCCGCCGCGATGATCCGCGAGATGGCCTGGTACGACGCGTACCTCAAAAAGGGCCAGGTGGACCGCAGCGCCAACACCACGCCCGGCAACAAGAAGGGCGGCTTGTCCAACATTGTTGAAAAAGCGATGGGCTCCATCGTCAAGTCGGGCAGCTCGGCCATCACCGGTGTGATATCCCCCGGCGAAAAGCTCAGGCAAAAAGGCCTGACCTATGCGGCCACGCCCGCGAGCGACTTCATTTGCGGCACGCTGCAGCTGGCAGCCGGCATGAACCTGCATGTGTTCACTACGGGCCGCGGAACGCCTTACGGCCTGGCGCAAGTGCCCGTTATCAAGGTGGCCACGCGCACGGACCTGGCACGCCGCTGGCACGACCTGATGGACATCAACGCCGGCCGCATTGCCGACGGTGACGCGACGATTGAAGACGTGGGCTGGGAGTTGTTCAACTTCATGCTCGACGTGGCCAGCGGCCGTAAAAAAACTTATGCCGAGCAATGGAAGCTGCACAACTCGCTGGTGCTGTTCAACCCGGCTCCGATTACCTGATGGCGTGACGCCCTCGCGGCCACGCCCCTGAACGACCCCCTGTCCACAAGGCTCTCAACATGACCCATCCCATTCCCTACCAGTCGTTTCCCAACACCTTCCGCCGCGACCTGCTGGCGGGCAAGAAGCTCATTGGTTGCTGGTCGTCACTGTCCAACGCGATCACCACCGAAGTACTGGGCGTAGCCGGCTTTGACTGGATCCTGCTGGACGGCGAGCATTCGCCTAATGACGTCACCACCTTCATTCCGCAGTTGATGGCGTTGAAAGACAGCGCCAGCGCGCCGGTGGTGCGGCCCACCTCCAACAACACGGTGGAGATCAAACGCTTGCTGGATGCGGG
>JACMQX010000132.1 GCA_014376765.1 Ramlibacter sp.
ACCCCGATGAGAAGGTGGCCTTCGCCGGCATCAACACCTGGCGCGGCGTGACGGTTCACAAACCCATCCTGACCGGCAAGAGCTATATGCGCATTGGCCCGATCGACACCGGCAAGATGGTGATCTACCCCATCAAGGACAACGTGGACGCCAACGGCAACCAGCTGATCAACTGGGTGGCGGAGATCCAGCGCGACAACGCCAGCATGAACGACTGGAACCGGATGGGCAACGCCAGCGACTTCCTGGACATCTTCAAGGACTGGCGCTTTGACTGGCTGGACGTGCCCGCGCTGATTTCGGGCGCCTCCGAGATTCTGGAATACCCGATGGTGGACCGCGACCCGGTCGAGCAGTGGACCTTTGGCCGCGTGACCTTGCTGGGCGATGCGGCCCACCCCATGTACCCGCGCGGCTCCAACGGTTCGGCGCAGGCGATCATTGATGCACGCACGCTGGCCGAGCAACTCGCAGCTTGCGAAGACCCGTGCGAGGCCCTCAAGGCCTATGAAGCGTTGCGGCTGGGGCCCACGGCCAACATCGTTCGCACCAACCGCTCGGTGCCGCCGGACTTCATCATCATGAAGGCCGACGAGCTGAGCGGCGGCAAGCCCTTCACCAGGATCGACGATCTGATCAGCCAGGAAGAGCTGCGCCAGATCAGCGAGAACTACGCTCGGATTGCCGGATTCGCGCTCGCGCCGGCGAAGGGCTGATCAGCTCGGGTTGGTTGTTCCTGCCCACCACCGCGCTCGCTGGCCACGGCAAGCAAGTCGCGCTGGAGGTCAGCGATGCTGCTTTGCAACTGCGGCAAGATCTGCTCCCTGAATTTCTGTACCGCCACTGGCATCGCGCCCGCGTCATAAGCGGCAAGGCATTGCGTGAGCTTCGCCTTCAATCTCTGCAGCTGGTCTATGGCTCGGCCGAAGGCGCTTTCGAAATCATCCAGCGTGGGCTGCGATGCCCTGATGCCGCGGAGTTCGGCACGAATCTGCGCCTGGACCTTGAGGCCTTGCGAGATGAACTGCACGGGGTCATGCAGGTGCGGCTCGAGTGTGGCGATGTTGTAGCCGACAGTTTGATCAGTCCGCCCGCGAACGAGCGACTTCATCTTTTCCGCAAACGTGTATTGGCGCTCAGGTGTCCACACGGCCCAGCCGAGTTTGTGGCCGACCTGTTCGCTCAAGTCCTGGATGCTGGCGTTCTCCACAGCCCGAAATCCCTTTTGCCGCGCGTAGTCCAGCAGCTGGATTCCGTCACTCGTCGTGTAGGTGTATTTCTCCAAGAAAAAGCGCAGGGTCATGCCTGGTTTGGCGCCGTGCAGCGGGGCATCCAGCTCGCCTCCTGCATCGGCCAGCACCGCGTCAAGGTATTGCGATACCTTGACGACCTCGGGCAAAGCGCGAATGGGATGGACGCCTTCGGCCGCAGGCTCATCCAGCCGCCTGGCTTGCAGCGCCGCAGAGAGGTCCGGCACCAGAAAATCATCGAAGCCACCGGCGTCCCCACGCTCCCGGCCGGTCAACGTGACTGCTGTCTTCATTGCAAAGACCCAGCAGGACTCGTAGTCGCGCTGGAGCTTGCGGATTTGCTGAAAAATCTCGATGGGCTCTGCGCCCTGCGTGAGGTCCGCTATCGCCTCGGCGAGCTCCTCGCCGTCAACCAGGTCAGACTTCTCGGTGATGGAGTCGTAGCAGAGCAGACTTTCCTTGCCGCCCTGATCCGCCTTGCCCCCTTCACGCACGTAAACGAGCAGGCTCCCATGCACGTTGTCCACATGGCCAAGGTACAAGGCACGGCGCACTTCAAAACCGTCCAGCCTGCGGCAGCGGTTGATGAAATTATGGTGCGGCCTGAACCCCGCGTGCATATCAGACGACGGGCTGAAAGCAATTTCGGCGGCGTACTTGCCCGCGTAATAGCGAGCGAGCAGCTCGCGGCCCTTCGGGGTCAGGGTAACGACGGGTTCAAAGGCCGCCGCGCCTTGACCCAGGCTGAGGGCGGCTGCGTCGTGAATGGGGCGATTGCCGGCAATGAACAGACCCATGGGGGGATCCAGATCCAGCCTGTTGAGAATATCCGCAGAGACACGCGGCATCTGGGGAAGCATGTCATTCAGAACCTGCTCAACCTGCGCGGCAGTGACCCGCAACATCTTCGGCGGCCTGATGCGGGTTGCGTCACGCCCTGCTATGGCGGCCGTGAACCGTCTGACACGGGCAAGGGCTTCAGGCCTGGGCTCCAACTCGGTACGTGCAGCGGGCTTGCCATTCAGGTTAAGTCTGGGTTTAAGTGGCGGCAAGATCCTGGCGCCTGTGGGCGCCGGCTTTGCACCGCTGCTGTTTACCTGTGTGGTCGAAGGGCGGAAATCCGGCGAACCGGCTGACAAGGGATCGGGCACGTATTGCTCCCGGTAAGGGTGGCTCTGTTGAACTTGTAGCTGTTAGTAACGCTGCGGACGGGATGATTCAGCGCCTTTGCAGCACCGCATAATCTTGGCCGGAGGAATACTATGTACTTACACACCAGCGGAGCCACCGTTGCCCCGACCCAACGAATGACGATGACTGGCTTGCCCATGCCTGCCATCGTAGCGGCGCATGCCGCTAGCGGCGCCACTTTGCCTGCAGATGCGCTGGGCTTCCCCCAGTCGGGACGGGAAGCGCGCGAAGCTGCGGCCGGGCAGCCGGTGCTGGAGCTATCGTCAGCCGACGCGGCGACCCTTGGCGACGAAGGCGGCGTCGCGGCCTTTGGCGGGTATTGCAGCTTGGTGAACCCTCGCAGTCCGGGCGGCTTTGAGGACTTGCCCACCGTGCTCGTCGCCAACCTCATCGTGTCCTTTCTTGGAAGCACGGGCCTGGCCACGATCAGGCACCTTGCGACGCTGTACCCGGATTTCCGCGACGCCATCCGACACGCTGTCGATGCAGACCCGGAATATCAAAGCTTGGCCACGCTATTACCTCCAATGCGCGTGATCGCCCTGCGAGACCTGCTGTGGGCCGCGCCGGCCCGTGCGGGCGCCAACAAGATGACGCAGAGGCAGTATTCGCAGGCCTCTGACGCACTGGATGAAGACAGGTGGCTGCCCTTCGTCGAGCAGCTTGTGGGCAACAAGGTGGACGGGGTGAGGCCCGAGCACGACGCGCTGCTGGCAGTGTGCGACAGCCTGCTTCGGGGCGACAAGCTGGAGCAAGCCGCGGTCACAGAAACGCCCCGCCTCGCCAACGTGATCAAGCTCAACGCCAAGCAGTGCCAACAGTTGATGAGCCTGGTTTGGCTCAAACAGCACGGCCAGGGCATGCGCGACCTTGACTTTGACATATCCTGGTTCCGCAAGGACGTGCTCAGGGACGCTTTTGCCAGGATCGCCAATGCGTTTGCGGCAGAGGAAGGCTGGACAGTAGAAGGACTGACCAGCGCCGGCTGACGCAGAAAATGCCCTAGTTCAGGTATTTGGGCTTGTCCCCGGCCGGCGGCTCTTCGGGCACTTGCGGGGTCTGGGCCGAAGCCGCAACACCATGCACCTCGCGCCACAGCGAGGTGTTTAGCGCTTTTTCCAGCAGGTGCACCAGGCCATGGGTCATTTGCGACTCCAACGCCATTTGAAAGCCGCGCGGGTTTTGCGCACCCGGCAGCTTTTCGGCAAAACTCAGCTGCAGCTGGCCGGTGGGCAGGGGCGTCACGTTCACTTCGGTCACGAGCAGCGGGTCGGCGCCCAGGGGCAGGGCGGCGGGCTCCTTGTAGGGCGTCTTGAAGTCGGCGTTCTGCAGGTTCTCTTCTTTCTTGAACTCAGCCACCATCTTGCGCGTCTGCGCGTCATTCGCGATCACAGGGGCCAGACCCGGGTCTTTCACCGCTTCCTGCGCCAGCACCTGGTCCGCCACAATTTTTGTCAGCATGGGCCACAGGTTCAACGTCAGCCGCCGTGTAAACCACAGCCGCAATTCCTCTCCGGCAGAGGTGTTGATCCGCACAAGGATGCGGTCTTGCTCCTGGATGTAGTTGACGGAAAGCTGGTGAATGTTCATGCAGACGATTTTAGTCATGCCTGTGGCCGGGCAGCGCCTTGAAAATCCGCGCAAAGACCTCAAATCCAGATCAACTCGGAAGGCCTTCTCATGCGCATGGACAAACTCACCACCAAATTCCAGGAAGCCCTGGGCGAGGCGCAAACGCTGGCCTTGGGCAATGACCACGCCTACATCGCACCGGCCCACGTGCTGGTGGCGATGCTGCGCCAGGAAGACGGCCCAAAAGCCCTGCTGCAGCGCGCTGGTGTCAACGTGCAGGGGCTGCTGGCCGGGGCTGAAACCACGGTCAAGCGCTTGCCGCAAGTGCAGGGCCAGGAGCAGGTGACGCTAGACCGCGACATGGGCAGCCTGCTGCAGGCGGCCGAGAAAGAATCCATCAAGCGCGGCGACCAGTTCGTTGCCAGCGAGCTGTTCCTGCTGGCCCTGGCCGACAACAAGGGCGACGCCGGCAAACTGGCCAAGGAGCACGGCCTCTCGCGCAAGTCGCTCGAATCGGCGATCGACGCGGTACGTGGCGGCCAGAACGTCAACAGCGCAGATGCAGAAGGCCAGCGCGAGGCGCTTAAAAAATACTGCCTGGACCTCACCGAGCGCGCCCGCATGGGCAAGCTCGACCCGGTCATCGGGCGGGACGACGAGATCCGCCGCGCCATCCAGGTCCTGCAGCGGCGCACCAAGAACAACCCGGTGCTGATCGGCGAGCCCGGCGTGGGCAAGACGGCGATTGTGGAAGGCCTGGCCCAGCGCATCGTTGCCGGAGAGGTGCCCGAATCTCTCAAGGGCAAACGCGTGCTATCGCTGGACATGGCCTCGCTGCTGGCAGGCGCCAAGTTTCGCGGCGAGTTTGAGGAGCGGCTGAAGACCGTGCTGAGCGAACTGGCCAAGGACGAAGGCCAGACCATTGTTTTCATTGACGAGCTGCACACCATGGTGGGCGCCGGCAAGGCCGAAGGTGCGATGGACGCGGGCAACATGCTCAAGCCTGCTCTTGCGCGCGGCGAGCTGCACTGCGTGGGCGCCACCACGCTGGATGAGTACCGCAAATACATTGAAAAAGATGCAGCGCTTGAGCGCCGCTTCCAGAAAATCCTGGTGGGCGAGCCGACGGTGGAGGCGACCATCGCCATCCTGCGCGGCCTGCAGGAAAAGTATGAGGTGCACCACGGCGTGCAGATCACCGACCCGGCCATCGTCGCTGCGGCAGAGCTCAGCCACCGCTACATCACCGACCGCTTCCTGCCCGACAAGGCGATTGACCTGATCGACGAGGCGGCCTCCAAGATCAAGATCGAGATGGACTCCAAGCCCGAGGTGATGGACAAGCTCGACCGCCGGCTGATCCAGCTGCAGAACGAGCGCGAAGCTGTCAAGCGCGAGAAGGATGAGGCCTCCCGCAAGCGGCTGGGGCTGATCGAGGAAGAGATCATCACGCTGCAAAAAGAGATCAACGACTACGAGGAAATCTGGAAGGCCGAGAAGGCCCAGGCCCAGGGCTCGGCCGTGATCATGGAAGAGATCGAGCGGCTGCGCTTCCAGGTGGAGGAGTTCACCCGCAAGGGCGACTTCAACAAAGTCGCCGAGCTGCAGTATGGCAAGCTGCCCGAGCTGGAAAAGCAGCTGAAGGACGCGCAGGACAAAGAGGAAAAGAAGGACGCTACCAACGCGCCGCGCTTGCTGCGCACGCAAGTGGGTGCTGAAGAAATTGCCGAAGTCGTGGCCCGCGCCACGGGCATTCCTGTGGCCAAGTTGATGCAGGGCGAGCGCGACAAGCTGCTCATCATGGAGGACAAGCTGCACGACCGCGTGGTGGGCCAGCACCAGGCCATCTCGGCCGTGGCCAACGCCATCCGTCGTTCGCGTTCGGGCCTGTCTGACCCGACCCGTCCCACGGGCTCCTTCCTCTTCCTCGGCCCCACGGGCGTTGGCAAGACGGAGCTGTGCAAGGCGCTGGCAGGATTTTTATTTGACAGTGAGGACCACCTCATCCGTGTGGACATGAGCGAGTTCATGGAAAAGCATTCCGTTGCCCGCCTGATTGGCGCGCCGCCCGGCTATGTGGGCTACGAGGAAGGCGGTTATTTGACTGAAGCCGTGCGCCGCAAGCCCTACAGCGTTCTGCTGCTTGACGAGGTCGAGAAGGCCCACCCGGATGTGTTCAATGTGCTGCTGCAGGTGCTGGACGACGGGCGCCTGACGGATGGCCAGGGCCGCACGGTGGACTTCAAGAACACCGTCATTGTCATGACCAGCAACATTGGCTCGCCCATCATCCAGAGCATGACGGGCAAGCCGTATGAGGACATCAAGGAAGCGGTGGAGGGGGAGTTGAAAAACTACTTCCGCCCCGAGTTCCTGAACCGTATTGACGAGACGGTGGTGTTCCATGCGCTGGACGCCAGACACATTGAGTCGATTGCCCGCATCCAGCTGCGCATCCTGGAAAAACGCATGGCGAAGATGGACCTGGAGCTGCAGGTGTCTGACACCGCGCTGGCCGAGCTGGCCAAGGTCGGCTTCGACCCGGTGTTCGGCGCGCGGCCGCTCAAGCGCGCGATCCAGCAACGCATCGAGAACCCGCTGTCCAAGCTGATTCTTGAAGGACGCTTTCCTCCCAAAAGCACTGTGCCGGTGGACGTGGACCCGGTGCGCGACCCGGGCGTGTTCAAGTTCGACCGGGTGGTAAGCTGATTCGCATGAACGAGTTGATCGCGGGCCTTGCCCGCTTCATCATGCGGCTGGTGTTGCTGGCCGTGGGGCTGGCGCTGGCTGCGGGCATTGCTGTCGTCGTCGTGTTGCTGCTGGCCTTGTGGAGCGTGCGCGCCACCTGGGGCCGGCTCACTGGGCGCCCCGTGCGGCCGTTTGTGATGCGCATGAACCCGCGCGGTGGATTCAACAGCGTCTACCGTGCACAGCAGGCGCCGCCGCCGCAGGCTGGCGAGTTTCGCCCCGAGCGGCGCGAGATCGCAGATGTGACAGATGTGGAAGTCAAAGAGCCAGGCCGCTGAAGGCGAGGCTCACGGGTCACTTCATCGGTAGCGCAGTCCCTTGCGGCAATGGCACTGCCGTGACGCTGTTCTGCGGCGAGCCGTCAATCAGCCGGTCGGAATAGGTGAGGTAGACCAGCGTGCTGCGCTGCTTGTCCACCATGCGGATCACGCGCAGCTTCTTGAACACCAGCGAGATGCGCTCGCTGAACATCTCTTCCTGCTTGTCGAGCTTGTCGCCCTTGAAGGCGATGGGGCCGGTCTGGCGGCAGGCAATCGATGCTTCGGCCTTGTCTTCGGCCAGGCCCACCATGCCTTTGATGCCGCCGGTTTTGGCGCGTGAGACGTAGCAGGTCACGCCGGCGACCTTTGGGTCGTCATAGGCTTCCACCACGATTTTGTGGTTGGCACCCAGCAGGATGAAAGCGGTGGCCACCTCGCCAATGGGCTCGCTATGGGCGCTGTGGGCCAGCAGGAAGCTGCCGGCGATGAGGCTGAAGGCCATGTTTTTCCGGTTCATGTTTTTCTTCCTGAGAGATGAAGTTGTCTGGACATGATGCGGGCGCGGCGTCAGCGTTGCGTGCCGAACATCTGCACCCAGTAAATGCCGGCTTCACTGCTTTTGTTGACGGCAAAGGCAATGCCCATCTCCGCATACTGCCGGCCCATGAGGTTGGCGCAATGCGTCGGGCTTTTGACCCAGCCTTCCACGGCGGCTTCGGGGGTGGATTGCCCGACTGCAATGTTCTCGCCGACCGCGCGCCAAGAGTAGCCGCCGCGCGTGGCGCGCTCTGGCGGCATGCTGCCGTCTTTGGCCTGGTGGGCAAAGTAGCTGCGCTGCTCCATGTCCTGCGCATGGCCCATGGCAACGGCGCTGAGCGTGGTGTTGAGCTTTACCGGGCCCGCAGGGGCAAACGGCTTGTCGCCACAGCTGCGGGCCTCGCTGCGCGCCGCATTGACGAGCTCCAGCACGCGCGAAGCAACTTCACCTGACTGCATGGGCAGCACCGGCGCGAAGGGCGCGGCCAGAACGATCCAGGTCTGCGCGCCCTGCTGATAGACGCCGATGTCCACCAAGGCCGGTTCGGTCAGTGCTGCGCAGTAGTTGGTCGCGACCATATCGGTCACCGCCTTGGCGCCCTGCGGGCCGCTCAGCCAGAGGTTGTTGGTGCGGGTGGCGCGGTAGTCCTGCCGCGCCAGTGCGTCGGGCAACTTGAGACCGTCAACCAGGCCTTTGGCGGCCTGAGCCAGCTGTGTGCTGGATTTGAGCGGCGCGGCCACGCCGGGGCGGCCCGCACAGCCGAGTGCGCGCACGGCATTGAGGGTGCTGATGAGTTCATCACTGGCAGAGGCGGGGGCGCTGACCAGGGCGGCGAGCGCGAGACTGGCCGCGTGGAGGAATCGGGGCAGGCGGCGTGAGGTAGGGGGCATGGTGAGGCGCGGGGAGGTGTCGCGGCAAGGTTGTGTTGTTTGGGGTGGGTGTCGCTTGGCGGCCAATGATGCCTATCATGCCGCCCGATTCTGGAAGTGACTGGGCGACTGCCCCATTGCCCCCTTGAACATGGCTGAAAAAGCGCTGTCGCTCGCGTAGCCGCTGGCAGCTGCCACCTGGCTCACGGGCGTGCCGCGTGCCAGCAAGGGCAGGGCATAGGCGAGGATCGCCTGCTGGCGCCACTGCTGGTAACTCAGGCCGAGCTCGTCCCGGAACAGGCGGGCGACCGTGCGCTCGCTGGCGCCAATTTCTGCTGCCCACTCGCTCAGCGTGGCCCGCTCTGAAGGTGCGCGCAGCACGGCCTCGCACAGCGCGCGCAGGCGCTTGTCGCCCGTCTGCGGGTGAGGCAGGGGCACGCCCAGGGCCTGCACATCGGCGTGGGTCAACTCCTCCACAACCAGCGCAGTCAGCATCGCTTCGCGCGCACCGCTCACGGGTGCATCCAGCGCCTGGATCAGCTCCCTCAGCAGCGGCGTGATCACCAGCATGCGGCAGGCCTCCCAGCCAGGGGGCGTGGCGCGGGCATGGATGTAGAGCGTGCGCAGCTCCGCTGCCTCCAGCACGTGAATGGCATGGCGCGCGCCGGGCGGGATCCACACGGCACGCGACGGTGGCACGATGTAGGTCATTTCATCGGGCGTAGCCACCGTGACCTGCACGATGCCCGTCGCGCAGTACGCCACCTGCGACCAGGCGTGCTGGTGCGGCTCGAAGTGCGTGTCGGCCGGCATGGAGCGCGCGCGGACACGTACCGGCCTGGGCTTGCTGGGCGTGAAGGCGAGCGTATCGCCAAGCGGTGTAAAGGTGACGCGGGAGGAGTGGGGCATGTGCAAGCTGCCTGTAGCAGTGGTGCAGTGGTGCAGTGCGGCGGTGGGGGGGCAGGTGTGAAGGGTTGTCCGGATTTCGCTAAAAGCTGTCGTTATGTCGCAATTCAGCAAGGACGCCCGATACTACGATACGCCCATGAGTTCTACAAGCACCCTGCACCCCATGCCGCAAGCGGCCAGCTTCAAACAGGACGCCTCTGTGATCGGCCTGGTGAGCCTGGCGCATGGCATCAGTCACTTCAGCCAACTGTTGCTGGCACCGCTGTTTCCCTGGCTCAAGGAGGAGTTCAACGCGAGCTACGCGGAGCTGGGTTTTTTAATGACGGTGTTTTTTGCCGTGTCCTGCGCGACGCAGACGCTGTCGGGTTTTGTGGTCGACAAGTTCGGCCCCAGGCCGGTTTTGTTTGCAGGCCTTGCGTTGCTGGGCGCTGCAGCGTTTGGCTTTTCCATCAGCACGGGCTACTGGATGATGGCCGGTTTCTCGGCCATTGCCGGTGTGGGCAACGGCGTGTTTCACCCGGTGGACTACACGCTACTTAACCGCAAGGTGAGCCAGCCGCGCCTGGGGCACGCCTACAGCGTCCATGGCATCACCGGAAGCCTTGGCTGGGCGCTGGCGCCTGCGATGCTCGTCCCTATTGCCTTGGCCTATTCATGGCGCACGGCGCTGGCCTGCGCGGGTACGCTGGCCTTTGTGGTGCTGGCCATCCTATGGCTGAACCGCGACAAGCTCACGCTGCCCCCACTCAAGCCAGCGGCAGCGATGGGCGCCGGCAATGCGGCCGAGGGCAATTTCGATTTCCTGCAGATCCCCGCCGTGTGGATGTGTTTTGCGTTTTTCTTTTTCTACGCGATCGTGATCAGCGTGATCCAGGCCTTTGCGCCCGAGGCGGCGCGGCAACTGCATGGCGTGCCTGTGGGCGTTGCTGCGCTGTGCCTCACGGTCTACATGGTCTGCAGCGCGGGGGGCATGGTGCTTGGCGGATTCCTTGCGGCTGATCCGTCCCGCTGCGAACGTATCGTCGGCGCCTCGTTTGCCATGGCCGCTCTCTTCGCCTTGACGCTGGGCATGGCTGACCTGCCCGCGTTTGTGGTGCCGGTGGTGTTCGGCGTGATGGGGTTCGCATCGGGCATTGCGGGGCCTTCGCGCGACCTGCTGGTCAAGAAGTCCACGCCTGACAATTCCACCGGCCGTGTCTACGGCGTTGTGTATTCCGGCCTGGATATCGGCCAGGCCGCAGCGCCGCTCGTGTTTGGTACCTTGATGGACCACCGCCAGTATTCAGGCGTGTTCATCGGTCTGGCTGTTGTGCAAGGCGTGCTGATTGCCAGTGCCTTCAATGTACGGCGGGTCCGGCGGACTGCGCTGGTTCCTGCTTGAGACTTGTGGCGCTGCCTTGGGGGTTGGGACACGCTGCTGACGTTCAACCGGCGGAGCCCCCCCAGCATGGAGGTTTGCGTGGCCGCGGGGGACACCACATTGACCGTAACGCCAGAGGCCACGACCTCGGATGCCCAGCTGTGCGCCAAGGTGACCAGCGCCGCCTTGGTGGCCGCATATTGCCCTCGGCTCGCCAGGCCCTTGGCGACGCGGCTGCCCACGATCACCACCCGCCCAAACCCGTTGGCCGTCATGGAAGGAACCACGAAGTTCGCAATGCGGCTGATCCTCGTGGCGGCTTCGGTGGCCGCTGCATCGCACAAATTCACCTGCACATGGGTAAAAGTGAGCTCGGTCAGGCGTGACGGGGCGATGTCAAAACCGCGCACCAGCCAGCCTGAATCAAGCAGGCCCTGCGCGATGGCCAGGCCAATGCCTGAGCTGCTTCCGGTAACGATGGCGGTGCGTGGTGCGGTCATGTCTC
>JACMQX010000133.1 GCA_014376765.1 Ramlibacter sp.
AAGCCCAGCATGTGACGCGCCATGGTGGCCCAGGGCGTGCCGTGTTCAGCCGCTTCACGCGCCATGTAGCCGGCCATCTGCGCCTCCACCGATTCACGCGTCAGCGCTTCGTCCACCGGTGCGCCGAAAAACTCGCTGTCCCATGAGGCGAGCCACCAGGGGTTGTGATACGCCTCACGGCCCACCATCACACCGTCCACATGTTGCAGCTCACGGGCCACATCGCTGCTCGTCGTCAGGCCGCCATTGATGGCGATGGTGAGCTGCGGAAACTCCCGCTTCAGCTGGTGCACCAGCTCATAGCGCAGCGGCGGCACCTCGCGGTTCTCCTTGGGCGACAAGCCCTTCAGCCAGGCATTGCGGGCGTGGACGATGAAGGTCTTGCAGCCCGCCTCGCTCACCTGCCCGACAAAGTCGCGCACAAACTCATAGCTCTCGGCCTTGTCGATGCCGATGCGGTGTTTGACGGTAACCGGCACGTCCACCACATCCACCATGGCCTTCACACAGTCAGCCACCAGCTGCGGCTCGGCCATCAGGCAGGCGCCGAACGAGCCGCGCTGCACGCGCTCGCTGGGGCAACCGCAGTTGAGGTTGATCTCCCTGTAACCCCACTCCTGCCCGAGCCTGGCGCAGTGGGCCAGGTCAGCGGGCTCGCTGCCGCCCAGTTGCAAGGCGACGGGCTGCTCTTCCAGGTTGAACCTCAGGTGGCGCGGCACGTCGCCGTGAATCAGCGCGCCCGTCGTCACCATCTCGGTATAGAGCAAGGCGTGGCGGGTCAGCAGTCGGTGGAAGTAGCGGCAATGGCGGTCCGTCCAGTCCATCATGGGCGCTACTGAGACGCGCCAAGGTGAGAAAAAGCTCGAAAGTTCTTGGTTGTTCATAAATTTCGCCAGAACGACGAACGATAGGCGGACTGATTTACCCGGTATTTTCCGGTAATTGCGTCACGGTGCTGCGGAGGTCATGGCCCGTGTGGGACGCAGCAGCGCGTAAAGGGCCAATATCCCCACCAGGAGCCCTCCAGCCAGCGCAGGTGCTTGCCAGTCGCTACTGGACACCCGAAGCCCCACCAGAAGCAGGCAGATGACGGTCCCTGCGGCCGGCACCCATCGCGGCACTTCGAACCGGCCGGCCGGCTCGCCGTCGCGCCCCTTGAGAATGAACAGGGCTCCGTTCACCACCGCAAAAACGACAAGTAGCAGCAACACGGAGGCCGAGGCCAGATTTGCAACCGTTCCGAACAAACCGAGGGGCAGCAATATTGCCAACAGTGTGAGGGCGGCCAGGTGCGGTGTGCGCGAGCGTTGGTGTACCCGGCCAAGCGCGCTTGGCAAAAGCTTCTGCTGCGCCATGCCGTAGACCAGGCGGGAACTCGTGATGTAGTTGACCAGCGCCGTATTGGCGACAGCGAACAGTGTGATTGCGGTAAATACCCAGGGCGAAATCGCCGGTGCCGCACGCGCCATGACCTCCGTCAGGGGCCCGGGAGCCTTGGACAGTTCGCGCCACGGCACAACGGAAACCGCCGTGACGGCCACCGCGACATAGATCAATGCGCCAATGACCATTGCCGTCACCAGCGCAATTGGAATCGTCCGCTGCGGGTCCCGGCATTCCTCGGCGACGTTCAGCGTGTCTTCGAATCCGATGAACGCAAAGAATGTGAGTACAGCACCTTGCATCACAAGCAGGGCAGCGACGTCCCCGCCGGGCGCGTCCGGGATCTCGAGCAGGTCCACCGCCCCCCAGTACGGGATGCCTACCGCAATGACCAGCAGCAAACCAGCGGCTTCGACCAGTGTGAACACGACATTGACCCACATGGACTCCCTGATCCCGCGCAGCACCAGAGCGGCCATCACCAGGAGAAAGCCCGCCCCGGCTGCCCACACGGGAAAGCTGGCAAAACCAGCCAGAACCGCAAGATTCTGCGCGAACACCTGCGACTGCGTGGCGACGGATGCCAAACCCGAGCAAACCACCGCCAGACCGACGACGAAACTCAGCAGTGGCATGCCGTAGGCCTTTTGCGTCACAAACGCGGCGCCGCCAGCGCGGGGATAGCGTGAACCCAGTGATGCGTAAGACAGGGCGGTCAGCAAAGCCGCGACCATGGCGACGAGAAACGACGCCCACACTGCATTGCCAACCTGGCCAGCCGCCTGACCAATCAGACCGTAAATACCTGAACCCAGCATGCTCCCAAGCCCGTAAAGGGTCAGCTGGAATGGCCCAATCGAGCGTATGAGGGCTGGGCTGGCTGGCGTCGCTCCGTGTTGCGTCATCCGGGCATGGTATTGCCGCAGCGCTGCGCAAGACTTTCAGGACCAGCCATCTCCCTACCGCGCTATGTTCACCACCGCATTGATGGACACAAGGCGCAGTGCGGGGCCCGTCCTACACGTCTATGCGGCGGCATCCGATGTGTTGCCAGCTTTTTCAGCGCGCTAATGGCAGTAAAGGAACACAACAAAATGACCCCCTTCTTTCTGGACGGCAAGATGCTCACCATGCAGGGCGTCTTCTACCCCACCGGCTACATCATGGCCATGCTGCCTGACCGCGACAGCGCCAACGCAGTCGGACGCGAGATGGCCGCCCATCCCGGTGGCGGCCAGGTCTCGCTCGTTGAGCCTGCTGAAGTGATCTCCATCATTGGCGGCACCGTCAAGGGCACCGACGACGGCAGCGGCATGCCATCGGCCGGCTCTGAAGCTGCCACCGTGCGCGAGTTCGTCGAGCTGGCGCAAAAGGGCCACTGCGGCATGTTGATCGAGGTGCCGGACGACGCCAATCTACAGCGCGCCAAAGACGTGCTGCACGCACACAATTTCTCGTATGCGCAGCGCTATCGCATGCTCGTGATCGAAGACATCACCTGACCTGGCCCAGCGCTGACACCAGCTTGCGCGCCATGCTCCAGCGGTGCGTTTCATTCGGGCCGTCGTAGATGCGGAACGCGCGCAGGTCCATGAAGATGCGCATGACGGCAGACTCGGCGGTGACGCCCTGGCCACCCAGTATCTGCACGCAGCGGTCCACCACCCGCCACTGCGCTTCCGAGCAGACCACCTTGGCGCGGCTGGACTCGAAGTTGCACTTCTCGCCCTGATCGAGCATCCACGCGGTATGCCAGATGTGCAGCCGGCAGGTCTGCAGGTCCATGTCGTTGTCTGCCAGCATGAAGCCCACGCCCTCGTGTTCGGCC
>JACMQX010000134.1 GCA_014376765.1 Ramlibacter sp.
CGGAAAGCGTTTATCCGACGCCCCACCGAAGCAGGCCAAACGCAGCGATGCCGCTGGCGTCGGATAAACCTCGTTGGACTGAACCGCCGCCACGGTGATGGCGTGAGGGGCTGTTGGGGAATGTAAGGCTCAGCAGGTCAATCGGGCAACGCTGCGGCGGCTGCGGGCAGCGGTGGGGGCATGCCGGGATTGGCTGGTAGGGGTGCGCGGGCGGTTGTCGAGGCGTGCTCGATGTTCGCCGTGGCCCACAAGACTGGGAAGAAGGCGGTGAAGAAGGCGGCAGGCGTGAGCACATCCCTTGCCGTGCCCAGGAGTGCAGGCAATGGTCCAGAACAAGCGTGCGCCGTGGACCACGGCGGCCCCCGGCAGTTGGCGTTGGCGCCGTGCTCCCCGGCGCGCTGGGGCGGAAGTATCGCGGTGGTGCGCCACTGGCCCAGCTTGCAGTGCGGGCAGCAGGCGATATCGATGCCGGCCACGCGCTTGAGGAAGGCGGCGGCATCCTCGCGAGCTTGCGCGTTGGCCGCGGGCATGGCCAGCGCCGCGCGTGCCGCTACCAGCCTTTTGGTCTTGAGCGCTGGGCTGAGCAGCCCGTAGTGGCGGATACGCTTGAAGCCTGTAGGCAAGACGTGCTGCAAGAAGCGCGAGATGAAGGTCGGGCCATCGATCACGACAGTGCGCTTGCCGCCATGGTTGTCGCTGCGAACGCGCAGGCGCACGCCTTTGGCGTCGATGCCGACGATGCGCTCGTTGGAGATGGCCACGCGGTGCGTGTATCGCGACAGGTAGTCCAGCACCACCTCGGGCCCGGCCAGGGGCGTCTTGGCGTAGACCACCCAGTCGTAGCGCAGGAGTTGGGCAAGGCGAGCCTGACGCTCATGGGCGGTGCTGGCCGGGTCGTTGGCCAACTTGCCGGCTTGACTGGCGCGCGCCAGGGCGTCGAGGAACTTGCCACGCAGCACCTTGGACAGGGCATGCACCGGGAACAGGAAAGTCGGGCTGCGCTGGGGGGCGCACCACTGGCCTTGATCGCCCAGCCCGCCGCAGGCCATCAGTGCGTGAACATGGATGTGCCGGCGCAGGTCCTGCGTCCAGGTGTGCAGCACCAGCGTGAATGCAGGCGTGGCGCCCAGCCAGCGGGGGTTGGCGGCGAACTCGGTGAGCGTGGCTGCGGCGCACTGCATCAAGGTGCGGTAGACCCAGCGGGCATGGAACTGAGCCAGGCCATTCAGGGCATGCGGCAGCGTGAAGACGAGATGGCAGTACGGCACCGGCAGCAACTCGGCCAGTTGCGCCTGGCGCCAGGCATCCCGCGCGCCGCTCTGGCACTGCGGGCAATGCCGATTCCTGCAGGAATAGAACAAGCGCTGCTCGCGCCCACACTGGTCGCACTGCTGCACCTGGCCGCCCAGGGCCGGCGTGCGACAGGCGACGATGGCCCGCCAGGCACGTGCTTGCGCCGTGCTCAGATCGTGCTGGCCCAGGAAGGCCGGGCCGAAGGTGTGCAGCACCTCGGCCAGGGTGGCGCTCATCGCGCGCGCTGGTGGATCAGTGCCGGGGCTGCGGCGGCGGAGGCGACTGGGTTGGCGGTGGCGGTGACGTCTTGGGCAATTGCGACAGCAGGGCCAGCGCGTCACCCCCGGCGCTGTAGCCGGGGCGTGCCATGCGCAGGTAGCGGCTGGTGGTGCTGAGCTGGGCGTGGCCGAGCAACTTGCTCACGCCGTGCAGGTCGACACCGGCCTCCAGTAGATGGGTTGCAAAGCAATGGCGCAGGGTGTGGATGCCACCGACCTTGGTGATGCCGACGGCCGCACGCGCGAGGTAGTAGTAGCGCTGGCCGCTGGCACGGTCGATGGCACGCGCCGGGTTCGATCGCGAGGGGAACAACCAGTCCGAGGCCTTGGCCCCTGCACGGCAATTGCGCCAGTACAGCCTCAAGTCGGCGAGCAGTTCCGAGGTCAGCAGCGCGTAGCGGTCCTGAGCGCCCTTGCCCTGGATGACGCGGATGCACATGCGGTCGGGGGCCGAGTCGATGTCGCATCCACGCAGCTGACACAGCTCGCTCAGGCGCAGGCCGCTGGCATAGGCCAGGGTCAGGAACATCCTGGCCTTGGGCGACAGTGGTGCGGCCAGCAACGCCGCCACCTCGGCGCGCGACAGCACCTCGGGCAACCGTTGCGGAATGCGGCCCATGGGGATCTGCGCTCGACGCTGATCCTGGCCCAGCACGTCGCAAACCAGGAAGCGCAACGCGCAGGAGGTGATGTTGACGGTGGAGCGCGAGCGCTGTCGCTCCTGCAGCAGGTACAGCAAGTAAGCCTGAACCTGCTCGTCGGTCAGCAGAGCGGGGCTGCAGTGGTGGTGCTTGGCGGCCTGCCCGACGGCGGACAGGTAGGTCTCCTGGGTGCGCGCAGCAAAGCCGCGCAACACCATCGCATCGATCATGCGTTGGCGCAGTGGTGTCATGAAAGTCTCCGTGGTCCGGGGAACAGTCCCCGGGACCAAGGTACGACTTGCTGCCGCGCAGAACTCGCGGCCGGCCACCACCGCGTCAGCGGTTTAGTTCAACGAGTGCTGTTGAATGCTGGCCTGCTGGTGACGTCGTCCTATGCAACGCCGCGCCGGTGCCCCCGAATCAAGCCTTGCCGGGTTGGGCGTGAAAGCTTTGGAGTTCAGTCATGGACTGACTTGTTTCGGTGCCCACATTGAGCGAAGAGGGCACAGGGTGTCCCTGAACGGACCGGCGTGAAGGCGGCTTGGTCGCGACGGGCTTAGCGAATTTCTCGCGCGACAGCTTGCAACTGCTTGAAGGCGCGAAAACGCGCCTCGTGACAAGCCGCGACGGTGCCCGCAGCCGGCTCGTGGCGCCTGCTGATCTGCGA
>JACMQX010000135.1 GCA_014376765.1 Ramlibacter sp.
GCAAGACCGAACGGGTGGAGGTGGACAACCTGGAAGGCCGCATCACCGTGGGCCTGGTGACGCCGTACCCGCCGGGCATCCCGCTGCTGATCCCGGGCGAGGTGTTCAATAAGAAAATCGTGGATTACCTGAAGTTCTCGCGCGAGTTCAACGCGCTGTGCCCTGGCTTTGAGACCGACATTCATGGCATGGTGGAAGAGACGGATGCCAACGGCAAGGTCCACTATTACGCTGACTGCGTGAAGGAGTGAGGCGGCTGGGTTTTGCAAGCAAACTTTTTTTAGCCTGAAGCTTGAATCCTGTTTAGCGGTCAGCTCCGTAGAGGATTCCAGTCGCAAGCCATTTCGCTGTGATGCCAACTCAGGGACGCTGGTTGCCGCAGTCAAGGCTGCGGGCCTGGTTGACACGCTCAAGGGCCTTGGCCCGTCCAGTGTGTTTGCGCCCGTCATTGCAGCGTTTACCGCGCTGCCACCAGGCACCGTGGACACCTTGCTCAAGCCCGAGAACAATCCCGCGCTGACCAAGGTGCTGACCTGGTACGTGGTCTCGGGCAAACTGGGGGCATTTACCAATGAAAAAAGCCCGGAGGTCCGGGCTTTTTTCTTGTGCGGTCAGGTAATGGGCTGCTCCGCTATGCCGCCTACTACGCGGCTGAAGCCTCCGTCGACGTAGGTGATCTCTGCGGACACGCCCGCTGCCAGGTCGCTCATCAGGAACGCTGCGACGTTACCTACGTCTTCAATCGTCACGTTCCGGCGGATGGGTGAGTTTTCTGCGACGACCGACAGGATTTTGCCGAAGCCTTTGATGCCGCTCGCGGCCAGCGTCTTGATCGGGCCTGCGCTGATGCCGTTGACGCGCATGCCGCGCGGGCCCAGGGATTCGGCCAGGTAGCGCACCGACGCTTCGAGCGATGCCTTGGCCAGGCCCATGGTGTTGTAGTTGGGGACGGTGCGCACTGCGCCCAGGTACGTCAGCGTCAGGAGCGCGGATTTGCTGTTCAGGTAGGGCAGGGCGGCTTTGGCCATGGCCGGGAAGCTGTAGGCGCTGATGTCGTGCGCGATCTTGAAGCCCTCACGGCTCAAGCCGTCCAGAAAGTCCCCGGCAATTGCCTCGCGGGGCGCGTAGCCGATGCTGTGCACGAATCCGTCAAACGTCGGCCAGGTCTGGGACAGGTCGGCAAAGAGTTTGGCGATCTGTTCGTCGCTGCCAACGTCGCAATCAAAAATCAGCGTGGAGTCAAAGTCTGCTGCGAACTCGGTGATGCGGTCCTTGAATCGCTCACCCACATAGCTGAAGGCCAGTTCCGCGCCCTGCGCGCGGCAGGCTTTGGCAATGCCGTAGGCGATTGAGCGGTTTGACAAAACGCCCGTGATCAATAATTTTTTGCCATCCAGAAAACCCATGTGCGTGTCTCCACGAAAAATCTTGCAGAATTGTCGCATGCGCTTTTTGCTGGTTTGTCTGCTTTTGGGAGTTTCATTGCCGTCATGGGCGGCGCACGGGTACGCCCTGTGGGGGGACCTCAAGTACCCTGCCGGCTTTGCGAACTTTGACTACATCAACCCGAACGCACCGCGCGGCGGCGAGTTGCGCCTCGTCAGCAACCTGCGCTATTCCACCTTTGACAAGTACAACCCGTTCACGATCAAGGGCTCGCCGCCGGCCTATCTCTCCGAGTTGATGTTCGACTCGCTACTGGCCAGCCCGATGGACGAAACCGGCTCGGGCTACGGTCTGCTGGCCGAGGACGTGGAGGTGGCG
Organism: Ramlibacter sp.; assembly: GCA_014376765.1. Taxonomy (GTDB): domain Bacteria; phylum Pseudomonadota; class Gammaproteobacteria; order Burkholderiales; family Burkholderiaceae_C; genus JACMQX01. Next base: position 1,765 of record JACMQX010000135.1, read on the forward strand.
CCTGACGGCATGGCGGTCACATTCCGCATGCGCAAGGAAGCGCGCTTTCACAATGGCGACCCGGTGCTCGCTGCTGACGTGAAACACAGCTACGACACGCTGATGGGCCCCCACACCTCGCCGGCTTACAAGACGATTTTTGAGGACGTGGCGGGTTGCGATGTGCTGGACGAGCGCACCGTGCGCTTTCGCTTCAAGAAGCCCAACCGCGAACTGCCGCTGACAGTGGGCGGCATGGCGGTGTTCAGCCGCAAGTGGGGGCTTGATGCATCAGGCAAGGCCAAACCGTTCAACGATGTGGTCATGGACCTCCCGATCGGCAGCGGCGCCTACCGCATCGGCCCGGTGAATTTCGGCAAGGACATCACCTATGTGCGGGACAAGGCCTGGTGGGCCGACAAACTGAACGTCAAGATCGGCATGGATAACTTTGACCGCGTGACGGTCAAGATCTACCGCGACAACACCGCGCGCCTCGAGGCGCTCAAGGCCGGCGAGTTCGACATCATGCGGTTCTTCTCGGCGGGCGACTGGGCGCGGCGTGTCAACGGCAAACGGTTTGATACGGGCGAGTTGGTCAAGGGTGAGTTCAGGCACAAGCTGCCTGCGGGCTTCCAAAGCTATGTGCTCAACACCCGGCGCGGCAAGCTCAAGGACGCGCGGGTGCGCCAGGCACTGGGCCTGGCGGTTGACTATGAGTGGATGAACCGGCAGCTGTTCTACAACGCCTACAAGCGGATCAACGGCATGTTCGGCAACACGGAGTGTGAGACCACCGGCCTGCCTGCGCCTGAAGAGCTGGCCATGATGGAGCCGTGGCGTGCGCAGATTCCGGCTGCGGCCTTTGGCCCCATGTACGTCTCGCCACGCACTGATGGCGACAGCTCGCTGCGCGCGAACCTGCGCAAGGCGCAAGCTTTGCTCAAAGAAGCCGGCTGGGAAGTCAAGGACGGCAAGTTGCGCAACAGCAAGGGCGAAGCGATGACGCTGGAGTACCTGGAAAGCAGCGAGAGCGGTATCCGCACCATCTCGCCCTGGATGCGCGCGCTGGAGAAGCTGGGCATTGAGCTCAAGTTCCGCCAAGTGGACTTTGCCCTGTACCAGCAGCGTTTGCAAAAATTCGAGTTCGACCTTGTCTCCATCGCCTATTCGGGTACCAACAACCCCGGGCAGGAGTTTGCGGATATGTTCGGCAGCAAGGCCGCCACGACGGAGGACTCCGGCAATTTCAGCGGAGCAAGCAGCCCGGCCATCGACGCGATCATTTCAAGGATGACTGCCGCCAAGACCAAGGCCGAACTGCTGCCCGCCTGCCATGTGCTGGAGCGCGTGGTGGCCCACAGCCATTACCTGATTCCGCAGTGGACAGCGGGCACACACCGCGTGGTCTACAACTCGCGCCGCCTGGCCATGCCGCCGCAGGTGCCCCCTTACTCGCCCGGTGAGACCTGGGTGATCAAGACCTGGTGGATCAAATAATGTTTGTCTACATCCTCAAGCGCATCCTGTTGATGATCCCTACCTTGTTTGGGGTACTGCTCGTCACCTTTGTGGTCACTCAGTTCGTGCCGGGCGGGCCGGTGGAGCAGTACATGGCGGAGGCCAAGGCTGGTGCTGGCGGCGGGGGCGCGGAGGGTGGGGGCCTGAGCTACCGGGGCGGGCAGGGCGTGGACCCGAAAAAGCTCGAGCAGATCAAGGCGCTGTACGGCTTTGACAAGCCCGCGCCCGAGCGCTTCATGCTGATGCTCAAGCAATATTTCCGTTTTGACCTGGGCCGCAGTTTTTTCCAGAACAAGGACGTGTGGCAACTGGTCAAGGAAAAGCTGCCGGTGTCCATCAGCCTGGGGCTGTGGACCTTCTTCATCAGCTACCTGGTGGCGGTGCCGCTGGGCGTGGCCAAGGCGGTGCGGGCGGGCTCGCGGTTTGACTTTGTCACCACGCTGCTGGTGCTCGTCGGCTACGCCATTCCGGGCTTTGTGCTGGGCGTGGCACTGCTGGTGGTGTTTGGCGGGCAGTTGCAATGGTTTCCGCTGCGCGGCCTGACGTCATCCAACTGGGAGGAGTTGAGCTGGGGCGCGCGCATCGTTGACTATCTGTGGCACATCGCCTTGCCTGTCACGGCCATGGTGCTGGGCAGTTTTGCTGTCACCACGATGCTGACCAAAAATGCCTTCCTTGAGGAGATCCGCAAGCAATATGTGCTGACGGCGCGGGCCAAGGGGCTTTCAGAGCGGCAGGTGTTGTGGAAGCACGTGTTTCGCAATGCGCTGATTCCGATCCTCACAGGGTTTCCCGCTGCGTTCATTGGCGCGTTTTTCACCGGCGCGCTGCTGATCGAGACGCTGTTCTCGCTCGATGGGATGGGCCTTCTGAGTTATGAGAGCGTGATCCGGCGGGACTATCCGGTGGTGCTGGGCACGCTGTACCTGTTCACGCTGATTGGATTGGTGACCAAGTTGATATCCGATATCTCTTACGTCTGGGCGGACCCACGTGTCAAGTTTGACTAGCTCCTCCTCCGCGTCGCCTTCTGCACGCGCCTGGCGCCGCTTTCGGCGTAATCGCCTGGGCTTCTGGAGCCTGTGCATTTTCTGCACACTAGTGGTCTTGAGCCTGTTTGCCGAGGTCATCTCCAATGACCGGCCGCTGCTGGTGCGCTACGAAGGTGGCTACTACTTCCCGATGGTCAAGGCCTACAGCGAGAAAACATTCGGTGGCGATTTTGATACCGCCACCGACTACCTTGACCCGTTCATCCGGGAACGCCTGTCGGCCGGCAGCAACTTCGCCGTCTACACCCTCAATCCGTACGGCCCCGGCACGCTCAACTATTTTGCGAAGCAACCCAACCCCTCTCGCCCCACGGCAGACAACTGGCTGGGCACGGATGACCGGGGGCGGGACTTGCTGGCCCAGCTCATTTACGGCTTTCGGGTGAGCGTGCTGTTCGCACTGGCGCTGACGGTGACGGGCGTGGGGCTTGGCATGCTGACTGGTGCGATCCAGGGCTTTTTCGGCGGCAAGACGGACCTGGCCTTCCAGCGCTTCATCGAAGTCTGGGGCTCCATGCCCGAGCTGTACCTGCTCATTATTTTCAGCGCCATCTTTGCGCCCAGCGTGGCTTTGCTGCTGATCCTGCTCAGCCTGTTCGGCTGGATGGGCCTGTCGGACTATGTTCGGGCCGAGTTCCTGCGCAACCGTCAGCTGGACTATGTAAAGGCGGCGCGGGCGCTGGGCGTGGGTAATACACAGATCATCTGGCGCCACATCCTGCCCAACAGCCTGACCCCGGTGGTGACCTTTCTGCCGTTTCGCATGAGCGGGGCGATTCTGTCCCTCACCTCACTGGACTTTCTCGGGCTTGGCGTGCCTCCGGGTACCCCGTCGCTGGGTGAGCTGTTGTCCCAGGGCAAGAACAACATCGACGCCTGGTGGATTTCGATGTCCACCTTCGTCGTGCTGGTGATGACGCTGCTGCTGCTGACCTTCATGGGCGACGCCTTGCGCGATGCGCTGGACCCGCGAAAGGCCGACAAATGAGCCAGCCATTCAATGCAGGTGCGCCCCTGCTGAACGTTCGCGGGCTGAGTGTTGCGTTCGCCGGCAAGGAGGTGGTGCACGGGATCGACTTCCAGATCCTGCCGGGCGAGAAACTCGCGTTGGTGGGGGAGTCCGGTTCCGGCAAGACGGTGACGGCGCTAAGCCTGCTGCGGCTCGCGCTGAATGCCGATGTTTCCGGCCAGGCCATGTTTGACAACCTCGGCAAGAAGCAGGACCTGTTGGCGCTGTCCGAGGCCCATCTGCAGTCGATTCGTGGCGAGCAGGTCGCGATGATTTTTCAGGAACCCATGACGGCGCTCAACGCGCTTTACACCGTGGGCGACCAGATTGCCGAGGTGCTGGAACTGCACAAGGGCCAGAGCCGGGCGCAGGCGTGGCAAAGCGCCGTCAAGCTGCTGGCCGATACCGGCATCCCGGAGCCGGAGCGGCGCGCGCTCTCTTACCCGCACCAGCTCTCGGGTGGCCAGCGGCAGCGCGCCATGATCGCCATGGCGCTGGCCTGTCAGCCACAGCTGCTGCTGGCCGACGAGCCCACCACGGCGCTTGACGTGACGGTGCGTGCACAAATTCTGGACTTGCTGTCAGAACTGCAGCGCAAGAACGGCATGGCAATACTGCTGATCACCCATGACCTCAACCTGGTGCGCAAGTTCGCCGATCGCGTTGCCGTCATGGAAAACGGATACATCGTTGAACATGGCCCTGTGGATGAAGTCTTTGCCAACCCGCAGCACCCCTACACCCGCAAGCTGATTGACAGCCGGCCCCGGCGCGACGTGAATGAGGCCGCCGCACCCGGCGGTCAAGCGGTGATGCACGCGCAGGACCTGCGCGTGATCTACCCGACCCGCCTGCCGGGCATTCGTGGCTGGTTCAAAAAGGGCGAATTCGTCGCCGTGCACGGCGCAAGTTTTGACATCGTGCCCGGCCGCACGCTGGGTGTCGTGGGGGAGTCTGGTTCCGGCAAATCTACTTTGGCCCTGGCTGCTTTGGGGCTGATGCCGCACAGCGGGCAGCTGCAAGTGGTGGGCAAGTCTTGGGGCGCGGGCCAGGGTACCGGTGGCAGCGTAGCGAACGACAAATCCATCCGTCGGCTGGTGCAGGTAGTGTTCCAGGACCCGTTTTCATCGCTCTCGCCGCGCATGACAGTAGAAGAAATTGTCGGCGAGGGCTTGCTGGTTCACGAGCCGGGCCTGCCGGTTGCGCAGCGCCGCACCCGAGTGCTTGACGCCCTGCATGAAGTGGGCTTGAGCGAGGCGCAGTTTCCCGGCTTGCTATCCCGCTATCCGCACGAGTTCTCCGGCGGCCAGCGCCAGCGCCTGGCCATCGCCAGGGCGTTGATTGTGCAGCCCCAGGTTCTGGTGCTGGACGAGCCCACCAGCGCACTTGATGTGACGATCCAGAAGCAGGTGCTGGAGCTTTTGCAGCGGCTGCAACGTGAAAAGGGTCTGAGCTACCTGCTCATCACCCACGACGTGGACGTGATCCGGGCCATGGCGCACGATGTGCTTGTGATGAAAGACGGCGTGATCGTTGAATGGGGCGCTGTCGCGCAGGTGCTCGATGCGCCCCGCGAGACGTACACGCAGCGCCTGGTGGCAGCGGCTACCTGATCAGTCCGCTGAGTCCGCTCCTAAATACGCAACTGAACCCGGCATGACCGTCGCCCGCCGCAAGACGTCCATTGGCGAGTCTGAAGTCGAGATCACCGCCGTCAGGTCGCAGGGCGCGGGTGGGCAGAACGTCAACAAGGTGTCCAGCGCAATCCACCTGCGCTATGACGTCCACGCCGCCACCTTGTCCGAGGCGCACAAGGCCCGGCTGCTGGCGCTGAGCGATTCGCGGCTCACCGCGGACGGCGTGGTCATCATCAAATCCCAGGAGCACCGCAGCCAGGAAATGAACCGGGCCGGCGCCTGGGCCCGCCTGCAGGAGCTGGTGGACAGCGTGGCGGTGGCGCCCAGGGTCAGGAAAGCCACCAAACCGACCAAAAGCTCGCAGCGCCGCAGACTCGACGGAAAAACCATCCGCGGGCAGGTCAAGGCGCTGCGGGGCAAGGTCGGGGACGGGTAGGCGCCAGCCTCGGCGTACGGTATCCGTTACGTTGCAAATCAAGGGTTTACACAGTACAATCCGAAGCTCACGACCAAGCGGGCGGGTATTTACCGCCCGTTTTTTTTGGTCGATCGTTTTTCACTCGGCAGATAGATTGGCAACAGACGTAAGTGGCACTGCAGCAGATTGTTGAAGAAACCGTGGCCGGATTGGGCTACGACCTCGTGGAGCTTGAGCGCTCCGCCGGGGGCTTGCTGCGCATCACGATCGACTTGCCCTGGATGCCCGGCGCGCCAGAGCAGTTCATCAATGTGGAAGATTGCGAAAAGGTCACTCGCCAGCTGCACTTTGCGCTGGAAGTGGACGGTTCTGAATACAAGCGGCTCGAGGTGTCCTCGCCCGGTATTGACCGACCCCTGAAGACCGAAAAGGATTTTGAGCGCTTTGAAGGCGAGATGGTCGACATCACGCTTAGGGCGCCGATCGGCATCAATGCGGGTGCAGCGGGCGAGGCCATGGTCAACGCCAATCGCAAGAAGTTTCGCGGCACGCTGGAAAAAACGCCTGAAGGCTGGCAGGTCGTCTGGAACGACGAGCCTGTAGCCAAGCCGGGCGCACGTGTGAGCAAGAAGAGGGTGGCGGCGATGCCGGTGCATGCGCTGGGTTTCACGCGTGACGAGATCCGCGAGGCGCGTCTGGCGCCCGTCGTGAGTTTCAAGGGCCGTTCTGCACGTGGTGCAGACGCCGTAACAGATCAGGAATAGGAGAGTCGTGGCATGAATCGCGAAATGTTGATGCTGGTGGAAGCCATCTCGCGCGAAAAGAACGTCGAGCGAGACGTTGTTTTTGGCGCGGTCGAAGCAGCTCTGGCCCAGGCCACCAAAAAGCTTTTTCAAGGTGACGTGGACATCCGCGTCGTGGTCGACCGCGACAGCGGCAATTACGAGACCTTCCGCCGCTGGCACGTGGTGCCGGACGAGGCAGGCCTGCAATTGCCTGACCAGGAAATCCTCCTGTTCGAAGCCAAGGAGCAGATCCCCGACATCGAGGTGGACGAGCACATCGAGGAAAGCGTCGAGTCCGTTCCCATCGGCCGGATCGGTGCCATGGCGGCCAAGCAGGTCATCCTGCAAAAGATCCGCGATGCCGAGCGCGAGATGCTGCTCAACGACTTCATGTCGCGCGGCGACAAGATTTTTGTGGGTACCGTCAAGCGCATGGACAAGGGCGACATCATTGTCGAGTCCGGCCGTGTCGAAGGGCGCCTACGCCGCGGCGAGATGATCCCCAAGGAAAACCTTCGCTCCGGTGACCGCGTGCGCGCCATGATCATGGAAGTGGACCTGACGCTGCGCGGCGCGCCCATCATCCTGTCGCGCTCCGCGCCCGAGTTCATGATGGAGCTGTTCCGCCAGGAAGTGCCGGAAATCGAGCAAGGCCTGCTGGAGATCAAGTCCTGCGCCCGCGATTCTGGCTCCCGCGCCAAGATCGCCGTGCTCTCGCATGACAAGCGCGTTGACCCGATCGGCACCTGCGTTGGCGTGCGCGGCACCCGCGTCAATGCCGTGACCAACGAGCTGGCCGGCGAGCGGGTGGACATCGTGCTGTGGAGTGAAGACCCGGCGCAGTTCGTGATCGGTGCACTGGCCCCGGCCAATGTCTCTTCCATCGTGGTCGACGAAGAAAAGCACGCGATGGATGTGGTTGTTGACGAGGAAAACCTCGCGATCGCCATCGGCCGAGGCGGCCAGAACGTGCGCTTGGCGTCTGACCTCACTGGCTGGAAGATCAACATCATGGATGCGGCCGAGTCGGCCCAGAAGCAGGCTGAGGAAA
>JACMQX010000136.1 GCA_014376765.1 Ramlibacter sp.
GCACCAGACGCACGACCAGTTTTGAGATGCTCTGCCCTCTCAACTTCGATTGAGACTTCAGGGTGCCATGGATTTCGTCGTTCAAGAAAATCGAAATGCGATGAAGGTCTTCAGTCATGGATGTGCATGGTCTCCGTCCAGTGAGACGACGACAATATCTCCCTCCCAATAGTGATGCCGCTCCCGACTCCAGTACATTGATCCCCTATGCCCCAGCGCCCCCACATCGAAGTTGCCGTCGTCATGCGCCGTGAGCGCAATGCCAATCCCGTCGCGGCCCGCTGGCAGCCATGGCGCTGGGTGCTGGCCGAGGTATTGCCGCAGGAAGAGGGCTTTGGCTCCACCCCCCGCCTGCTCTACAAGAGCGACGACGAGGAAAAGTGGCTGTACCCCGGCTTTGTCGTCGAGCTCTTCACCGATGACGCCGAGGGTTACTACCTCAATGTGACGACTGACTCGCCGTGCTGGTTCGTCCTGTGGCGCATGGAAGAAGAAGCGCGCCTGGCTGATGAGCCCATGGCGGTGCCCACCATGGTGAGCCTGAGCTACTACGACGCGGGCCGCTGGCTCGACGCGCAGGAAACCGTTGAGCAGGTGCCGGCCCCCCCGGCAGTGGTGCAGTGGCTGCAGTCCTTTGTGGATGAGCACCATGTGGTCGAGCTGCGCAGGCGCCGGCGGCCCGAAAGCTTCAGGCCGTTGAAAGACCGCTTTGGCAATCCGGCTTCGGTAAGCACCGAGAAGAAGTTTGGCGGAGGCGGCGGACATGGCTGATGGTTTTCTGGGGCGGTGGTCCAGGCGCAAGCTGACAGGCGAGGAGGGGGAGGTCGTGCCATTGAAGGACGCGACATCGCCATCACGGCCTGTCATTGCGGCGCAGGCTGGAATCCATGCGCCGAGCGCCCACGCTCTGGCTGGCGCACCCACGCAGGCCACCATCGATTCCGGCCTGCGCCAGGATGACAGCCCTGCTGCGGACGCAGCCCCACAGCCGCCCGCCTTGACGCTGGCCGACACGCGGTCCCTCACCCCCGAGTCCGACTTCAAGCCCTTCATGGCCCGCAGCGTCTCCCCCGAGGTCAAGAACGCCGCCATGAAAAAGCTCTTTGCCGATCCGCACTTCAATGTCATGGACCGGCTGGACACCTATATCGACGACTACTCCAAGCCCGACCCCATCCCCCCAGCCATGCTGCGCCAGATGATCGGCTCCAAACTGCTGGGGCTGTTTGACCAGGAAGAAAAAGACGAAGAAAACAGGCAGAAGGAAGCCCAGGAAGCCGCAGCGCGCCTGAGGGATCACACGAATACCCCGCCCACTGCGTCTGTGGCACCATCAATTTCTCCATTGGACGACTCCCCTGCGGAACTCGTAAATTCAGCCCCCACAAGCCCGCTCGCAGCGCATGCCAATGCCAATGCCGGGGCCAGCCAGGACCACGATGCCGACACTGATTTGCGATTGCAACCAGACCATGCCACTCCAGCCAAAGTTGCTGGGGGCAGCGCTGGTTGAAGAACTGACCCTCCATTCCACGCTTTGCCGGCGCGAAGCCGGCGCCTTCCAGAAGGCCATTCAATCAGGCGACGATGTGATCGTGGCCTGCACGCAGGAAAAAAAGCTTTTCACCGAGATCGCGGGGCAGACGGAACAGGCCACCTCGGTCATCAAGTTCGTCAACATCCGCGAAACCGGTGGCTGGAGCCGGGACGCCTCACAGGCCATGCCCAAACTCGCGGCGCTGCTCGCTGCCGCACGCCTGCCCGATCCGGAACCCGTTCCGACGGTCACTTACAAGAGCGCAGGCCGCCTGCTCATCATCGGCCCGCTGGATGAAGCCGAGCGTGCTGCGGCCCTGCTCGCCGACACGCTGGATGTGGTGCTGTTCAGCCAGGGCCCGGGCGCCGCTGGCGGCGCGCAGGAGCGGCGCTTCCCGGTGCTGGGCGGGCGCATTGAAGGCTTGACCGGCTGGCTGGGTGCTTTCGAGCTCAAGTGGTCGGCCAACAACCCGATTGACCTGGACCTGTGCACCCGCTGCAATGCCTGCCTCACGGCCTGCCCCGAGGGCGCGATCGGCCTGGACTACCAGGTCAACGCCGCGTTGTGCACTTCGCAGCGCGCCTGCGTGAAAGCCTGCGGCGTGGCCGGCGCCATCGACTTCACGCGCGAGCCGTTGCCCCAGGCTGAAAAGTTTGACCTGGTGCTGGACCTGCGCGCTGCGCCCGCATTTGCCCAGCACGCGCCGCCGCAAGGTTACTTCCACGGTAGCGGGCAAGACCCCGCCCAGATGCTGCCCACGCTGCTGCGCCTGCGCGAGTTGGTGGGCGAGTTTGAAAAGCCGAAATTCTTTGTCTACAAACAAAAGTTGTGCGCCCACAGCCGCAACGAGGTCGTTGGTTGCAACGCCTGTATTGAAGTCTGTTCGGCCCTGGCGATCAGCAGCGACAAGTCGAGGCAACAGGTTGTGGTCAACCCCAACCTCTGCGTGGGCTGCGGTGCCTGCACCACGGTTTGCCCGACGGGTGCAATGACCTACGCCTACCCCCGCGCCAGCGAGCAGGGCGTGAAGCTCAAGACGCTTTTATCCACCTACGCCAAAGCCGGCGGCAAGGACGCGGTAGTGTTGCTGCACAGCCAGGAACGCGGCCAGGCGTTGATCGAGGAGCTGGGCCGCGCTGCGCGGATCGGCACTGCAATACAGACCGGTGGCATCGCACCAGGCCGCAGCGCTGCGCGCGGCGCCCGGGTTAACGGTGTACCCGCCAACGTCTTGCCCGTCCCGCTCTGGCACACGGCCAGCACCGGCATTGACCTGTGGCTCAGCGCGATTGCCTTTGGCGCTTCGCAGGTGGCCGTGCTGGTCACCAACGAGGAAGCGCCCCAGTACCTGGACGCGCTGAAATCACAAATGGACGTTGCGCAGACCCTTCTGCGTGGCCTGGGCTACAGCGGCACCCATCTGCAAATGGTGTGGGGCAACACGCCGCAAGAGCTGGACGCCGGTTTGCAGGCCCTGGCCGCCACGCGCCAGCAAGGGCCCAAGGTCCCGGCCCGTTTTGCCGTCGCTGCTGAAAAGCGCGGCACGCTGGAACTGGCGCTTGAGCACCTGATCGAACACGCGCCGCAAAAGCCGCAGGCCATCGCACTGCCGGCCGCAGGTTCGCCGTTCGGCTCGATCACCGTCAACAAAGACACCTGCACCTTGTGCCTGAGCTGTGTCAGCGCCTGCCCGGCGGCTGCCCTGCAGGACAACCCGCAGCTGCCGCAGCTCAAGTTCATCGAGAAAAACTGCGTGCAGTGTGGCCTGTGCGCTACCACCTGCCCGGAGAACGCCATCGCGCTGGAGCCGCGCCTGTTGCTCACGCCCGAGCGCAAGGAAGCGCGCGTGCTCAATGAGACGCAGCCCTACGCCTGCATCCGCTGCGCCAAGCCCTTCGGCACGCTCAAGGCCATCGAGTCCATGCTGGGCAAACTGGCCAATCATTCGATGTTCCAGGGCGCGGCACTGGAGCGTCTGAAAATGTGCGGCGACTGCCGGGTGATCGACATCCATTCAGCGCAAAACGAAGTGAAGATCACCGACCTATGAACGCCAGCCTGCCTGATTCATCCGGACCCGTGCCCGTCAAAGCGCCGGGATCCACCAGCGCGGCGTCATCCGCCCTGGACGAGGAAACCGCCCGCGCCGAAATCTACGGCCTGCTGTCGCAGCTGTTCTACGCGCCGCCACCGCCTGAGCTGCTGTCCCAGATGCGCGTTGCTGCCACAGAAGCCCCGGCGGCAGGCGGTTTTCTGGAAGAGCCCTGGCGCGGCCTGGTCGCGGCCGCACGCGAGATGGACGACCAGGGCATCCACGACGAATACATCGCGCTTTATGGAGGCGTGGGCAAGCCCGAGATTTACCTGTACGGCTCCCACTACCTGAGCGGCTTCCTGAATGAAAAACCGCTGGCACGCCTGCGCACTGATCTGGCCGACTTGGGCCTGGCGCGTAATGAAGCCATGTCCGAGACTGAGGACCACTTTGCCTACCTGTGCGAGGTCATGCGCTACCTGATTGCGGGCGACGATGCGGGCGTTTCCAACCTCGCCCGGCAGAGGGATTTCTTTGCCCAGCACATGCTGCCCTGGGCTGCGCGAATGTGCGAGACCATCTCCGCCCACCCGCGTGCGCGCTTCAATGCCAGGCTGGCAGTATTTGCATCGGCCTTTGTAAGTGTGGAGTCACAAGGATTTGACATGCTCGATTGAGTTGCATTTTGTCAAATCACTTAGGCTATTACCTACTTGCGCCCCCCTTTTGCGTTGCTACACTTTAAGCTGATACGCAGTCCGTTACGCATCGAACCAATAGAAGTACAGGAGAACTCGATGAGCCAACCCAAGCCCCAACTTACGCCAGCGCCCACGATTTCGCGGCGAACCATTTTTGCGGGGGCTGGCACCGCTGGCGCCATCGCAGCGGCGGCGACGCTTTTGCCCGGCATTGAGCCGGCGCAGCTTGCTGCAGTCGAGCCTCTCAAACCCGCACCGGCCAATGGTGGCGGCTACAGCCTGTCGGAGCATGTCCGGCGCTATTACAAAACCACTCGCGTCTGACGCTCACCCCAAGGAGAGCCTCCCCATGCTATTGACCAAAAAAACCGGCGCCCCTCATGGCGTCCATGCAGGCGCCAACCAGGGCGCCTCCTCCACAGCTGCTGTGTCGCCCTTCGTGCACAGCCTGCGCCGTGGCCTGTCCAATGCCCTGCCCACCATGGACCGCCGCGCTTTTCTGCGCCGTTCGGGCCTGGGCGTAGGCGCCGGGCTGGCGGTTACACAGCTGGCGCTGGTCACCAAGGCCCGCGCTGCCGAGGGCCGCTCTGCGGCCATCGGCCAGGGCAAGATTGAAGTCAAGCGCACCGTCTGCACCCATTGCTCGGTCGGCTGTGCGGTGGACGCTGTTGTTGAAAACGGTGTCTGGGTTCGCCAGGAACCGGTGTTTGACTCGCCCATCAACCTGGGCGCCCATTGCGCCAAGGGCGCGGCGCTGCGCGAGCACGGCCATGGCGAGTACCGCCTGCGCTACCCGATGAAGCTGGTCAACGGCAAATACGAGCGCATCAGCTGGGACACGGCGTTGACCGAAATCAGCAACCGGATGCTGGAGCTGCGCAAGGCCAGCGGACCCGACTCGATGTACTGGGTGGGCTCCTCCAAGCACAACAACGAGCAGGCCTACCTGTTCCGCAAGTTCGTGAGCTACTGGGGCAGCAACAACTGCGACCACCAGGCGCGCATCTGCCACTCCACCACCGTGGCCGGCGTTGCGAATACATGGGGCTACGGCGCCATGACCAATTCGTACAACGACATGCAAAACAGCAAGCTCGCCCTGTACATCGGCTCCAACGCAGCCGAAGCGCACCCGGTCAGCATGCTGCACATGCTGCATGCCAAGGAAACCGGCTGCAAGATGATTGTGGTGGACCCGCGCTTCACCCGCACCGCCGCCAAGGCCGATGAGTACGTGCGCATCCGCTCGGGCTCTGACATCGCTTTCCTCTTTGGCGTGCTGCACCACATCTTCAAGAACGGCTGGGAAGACAAGCAGTACATCAACGACCGCGTCTACGGCATGGAAAAGGTCAAGGAAGAGTGCCTGGCCAAGTGGACGCCAGACAAGGTCGAAGAAGCCTGCGGCGTGCCTGAAGCGCAGGTGCTCAAGGTCGCGACCTGGCTCAACGAGAATCGCCCCGGCACCATCGTGTGGTGCATGGGCCAGACCCAGCACACCACCGGCAACGCCATCGTGCGCGCCTCGTGCATCCTGCAACTGGCGCTGGGCAATGTGGGCAAGTCGGGCGGCGGCACCAACATCTTCCGCGGCCATGACAACGTGCAGGGCGCGACCGATGTCGGCCCCAATCCGGATTCACTGCCCGGTTACTACGGCATTGTTGAAGGCTCGTGGCGCCACTTCTCCAAGGTCTGGGGTGTCGACTACGAATGGATCAAGGGCCGCTTTGCCAGCCCCGGCATGATGACCAAGCCGGGCATCACTGTCTCGCGCTGGATCGACGGCGTGCTTGAGAAAAACGAATTCATCGATCAGGACTCCAACCTGCGCGGCGTGGTGTTCTGGGGCCATGCGCCCAACTCCCAGACCCGTGGCCTGGAAATGAAGCGCGCCATGGACAAGCTGGACCTGCTGGTGGTGGTGGACCCGTACCCCTCCGCAACTGCCGCCATGGCTGCGATGCCCGGCAAGGCCGAAGACCAGAACCCCAACCGCGCGGTGTACCTGTTGCCGGCGGCCACGCAGTTTGAAACCAGTGGCTCGGTCACGGCGTCCAACCGGTCGATCCAGTGGCGCGAGAAAGTCATCGAGCCGCTGTGGGAGAGCCGCAGCGACCACATGATCATGTACCAGCTGGCCACCAAGCTCGGCTTTGGCAAGGAGCTGGTCAAGAACTACAAGCTGCAGCAGGTCAAGGGCATGGACGAGCCGGTGACGGAAGACATCCTGCGCGAGATCAACAAGAGCTGCTGGAGCATCGGCTACACCGGCCAGAGCCCGGAGCGGCTCAAGGCGCACATGCGCAACATGGCCAACTTCGACGTCAAGACACTCAAGTCCAAAGGCGGCAAGGACAAGGCCACCGGCTACGACCTGACGGGCGACTACTTCGGTCTGCCCTGGCCCTGCTACGGCACGCCCGAACTCAAGCACCCCGGCTCGCCCAACCTGTACGACACCAGCAAGCATGTGATGGAAGGCGGCGGCAACTTCCGCGCCAACTTCGGCGTGGAGCGCGAAGGCGTCAACCTGCTGGCTGAAGACGGCTCGTGCTCCAAGGGCGCCGACATCCAGACCGGGTACCCCGAGTTTGACCATGTGCTGCTCAAGAAACTGGGCTGGTGGGACGAGCTGACGGACGCCGAAAAAACATTGGCCGAAGGCAAGAACTGGAAGACCGACAACTCCGGCGGCATCATCCGCGTGGCCATGCAAAACCATGGCTGCCATGTGTTTGGCAACGCCAAGGCGCGGGCCATTGTCTGGAACTTCCCGGATGGCATCCCGCAGCACCGCGAGCCGCTGTACAGCAACCGCGCCGACCTGGTGGCCAAGTATCCGACGCATGACGACAAAAAGGCCTTCTGGCGCCTGCCCACGCTCTACAAGAGCTTGCAGGTGAAGAACGTGGCCGACAAGGTGCACGAGAAATATCCGCTGATCATGACCTCCGGCCGGCTGGTTGAATACGAAGGTGGCGGCGAAGAAACACGCTCCAACCCCTGGCTGGCCGAACTGCAACAGGACATGTTCATCGAGATCAACCCCAAGGTGGCGGGCGATCGCGGCATCCGCAATGGCGAGCAGGCCTGGGTCAGCACGCCAACCGGTGCACGCATCAAGGTCATGGCCATGGTGACCGAGCGCGTCGGGCCCGACACGGTGTTCCTGCCGTTCCACTTCTCCGGCCACTGGCAGGGCGAAGACATGCTGGCCTACTACCCCAAGGGCGCGGCCCCGGTGGTGCGCGGCGAAGCAATCAACACTGCAACCACGTACGGCTACGACAGCGTCACGATGATGCAGGAATCCAAGACCACCGTCTGTAACGTGGAAAGGGCCTGACCATGGCACGAATGAAATTTGTCTGCGACGCCGAGCGCTGCATTGAATGCAATGGCTGCGTCACGGCCTGCAAGAACGAAAACGAAGTGCCCTGGGGTGTCAACCGCCGCCGGGTGGTGACCCTGAACGACGGTGTGCCGGGCGAGAAATCCATCTCGGTGGCCTGCATGCATTGCAGCGACGCGCCGTGCATGGCGGTGTGCCCCGTCAACTGCTTCTACCGCACCGAAGAAGGTGTGGTGCTGCACGACAAGGACGTCTGCATTGGCTGCGGCTACTGCTCCTACGCCTGCCCGTTTGGTGCGCCGCAATTCCCCACGCAAGGTACCTTTGGTGTGCGCGGCAAGATGGACAAATGCACCTTCTGCGCCGGCGGGCCCGAGGCCAACGGCAGCCAGGCCGAGTTTGAAAAATACGGCCGCAACCGGCTGGCCGAGGGCAAGCTGCCGGCCTGTGCCGAGATGTGCTCGACCAAGGCCCTGCTCGCCGGTGACGGCGACGTGGTGGCCGACATCTTCCGCAACCGGGTGGTGCAACGCGGCAAGGGCGCCGAAGCCTGGGGCTGGGGCACGGCCTACGGCAGCAAGCAGGCGGGCCAGCCAGCCGGAGGAACCAAGTCATGATGCGGACTTTCCTTCCTGTTGCGGCAACGCTGGTGGCGGTGGTTACTCTGGCTGCCTGCGGTGAACGTGAGCAGACGCTTGGGCCCGTCAAGGGGGACGCCACGGTGTACTCCGGGACCAGTGCAGACGGCAAAACCGCCGGCACCGCCTACACCGCACCGGGCTGGAAGCCTGGCGACAAGGCTGGCTGGGAACAGGCCATGCGCGCGCGCCTGCAGAACACCCAGAATGAATACAACAAGGTCAAATGACCGGGAGCCTGCCATGTTGAGACACCTCACCGCGACACTCCTGATGGCCTTGAGCCTTGCAGGCGCAGCAGGCTTCAGCAGCCTGGCTGCGGCGCAGTCTTCCGGCCAGGTCGTGGACGCGACCCCCGCGGCTGCTTCAGCGCCGGCCAAGGCTGCACCGACGCTGCCTGGCACGGCTGCTACGCCGGCAACTACACCGGCTGGCGCTGGTGGTATCCAGAGCCAGAATATCTTTACTGTCCTGCCGGATGCCAGCTCGGACCCCAAGTACATGAGCCAGACCAATGGCGAACGCGCCAAGGTCCAGCCCGGCAACAACGCGCCGATGTGGCGCGCCGTGGGTGCCGGCGTGACCGGCTACTCAAGCCTGCCGGCGCGGGAAGCGCCAGAGGCGGGCAACCTGATCCAGGCGCAGGTGCAATACCCTGGCTCGCGCCTGACCTCGGCAGGTGAAGCCTGGCGCCAGGTGCGCAACAACTGGATCATTCCCTACGGCGGCTCGCTCTTCCTGATTGTGCTGCTCGCCATTGCGATTTTTTATTTCGCCAAGGGCGCGATCGGGCACAGCGACAGCCAGGAGGGTGGCCGGCGGATCGAGCGCTTCACCCCCTTTGAGCGGTCGGCTCACTGGCTCAACGCGATCGCCTTCTGCATCCTCGCAATCTCTGGCCTGGTCATGGCGTTTGGCAAATTCTTCCTTGCACCAGTGTCCGGGGGCTTGCTGTTCGGCTGGTTCGCCTATGTGCTGAAGAACGCGCACAACTTTGCTGGCCCGGTGTTTGCCGTGTCGCTGGTCGTGGTGTTTGTGACCTTCCTGCGCGACAACTGGCCCCAGCGCGGCGACTTGCAGTGGCTCCTGAAGGGCGGCGGCATGATCTCTGGCGAGGAGCCCCCTTCCAACCGCTTCAATGCCGGCGAGAAGCTGGTGTTCTGGGGCGGCGTGCTGGTACTTGGCGTAGTCGTGGTGGCCTCGGGCCTGGTGATGGACATGCTGGTTCCCGGCATCCTCTATGACCGCTCGACGATGCAGATTGCCCACATGTTCCATGCGGTGGCGGCGCTGTTGATGATGTGCGTGTTCGTGGGCCATATCTATATTGGCACCATCGGCATGCGTGGTGCGTACAAGGCCATGAGAACCGGTTACGTCGGCGAGGACTGGGCCAAGGAGCACCACGAATACTGGTATGACGACGTCAAGAGCGGCAAGGTGCCGATGCAGCGCAGTCGCCCTGCGCTACGCCCCGAGCCGCCGGTTGCAAGCGTCCAGGTCTAGGAAAAACCCCATGAAAAATACCGCAATTCATTTGATGCTCACTGCCGCGCTGGCTGCCCTGTGCAGTGTGGCGCATGCCAAGCTCCCCCCGGCGAGCGACGAGGCCAAAGCCAAGGCGGCTGAAGCTGCAGCCAAGACCGCATGGAATGGCAAGAGCGACGCCTACCTGATGTGCAAGTCGCAAGACAAGGTGGCGGCTGCTTACTTCAAGTCAGCCAAGGCGGCGGGCAAAGAGACCAAGCAGCCTGCGACCTTGCCGCCTTGCGCCGACCCCGGGCCTTACAGCTTTACCGTAACTGAGAAAAAGCCGATTGAGGCGTCGGGTGCGCATTCGCCTGCGGGCAATGCGACGAGTCCGCCGAGCACCAATGCAACTTCTTCGGCGCTGAATCCGAAGAAGTAAAGACGCCCCCCGTCCGGCCTTCGGCGCCTCCCTTCACTGGGGGGCAATGCAGCGGACCGGCGAAGCCAGCTCCACGCATTCCCGTATGGAGGCTTGGTGGTTCTACATGGGGTAGGCTCGCGCAATGCTTTTGCCTCAATTAACCTGTGCCCACGCGCCGTTGACTCGCGAGATCGAGGTCGTCAACGAGCATGGCGCGCGGGAGGCCATTTCCATCCCCGCTGAACGTGCGCTTACTGTGTATGTGGACAAGCGCGAACTTGTCACCTTGATGACGCTGGGCGCGCATCCTGAGCTGTTGGTGCTGGGCTATCTGCGCAACCAGCGACTGGTTCGCGCGGTGGACGAAGTGGCGTCCATTACTGTGGATTGGGAAGTGGGTGCCGCGGCAGTCATGACGCGTGATGGCATCGACCATATCGAAGAGAAAACGTCGCGGCGGGTAGTCACCACCGGTTGCGGCCAGGGCAGTGTGTTCGGCGACCTGATGGACGAAATCGACACGCTCAAGCTCCCTGCTGGCCACATCACCCAGGCCCAGCTTTACGCCATCGTCAACGCGATCCGCCTGAAAGAAAGTACGTACAAATCGGCGGGCTCGGTGCATGGCTGCGCACTTTTCAGCGGCGACACCTTGCAGGTGTTTGTGGAGGACGTGGGCCGCCACAACGCGATCGACACCATCGCCGGCTGGATGTGGATGCAGGATGGCCCCGTTGCGCAGGGCCTGGTGGATGAATTGCCCAATGTGTTCTACACCACAGGCCGGCTGACCAGCGAGATGGTGATCAAGTCGGCGCAGATGGGCGTGCCCATCGTCATCTCGCGCAGCGGCATCACGCAGATGGGGCACGAGGTCGCGCAACGCCTGAACCTGTGCACCATTGGCCGCGCGACCAACCGGCGCTTCATTTGCTACACCGGCCACGAGCGGCTGCTGTGGCAGCCCTCGCTAGCGGTGGCTGCCGGGCAGGCCGCGGCGCCATCGCAAGCCCTTTCCTCCTGACAATGCGCGCACACCAATGAATGAGCAGGACCCGGTGCAGGCTGAATTGCCTGGCGTGGAGCCCATCGCACCACGCCTCATATCGCCATCGACGACGCAGGCGTCTCTGCCCGTTTCGCGCTGGATCATCGAGGGCTTGCGGGCCGGGGTTTTCCTGCAGCCGCGTATGGCCAGCTACACCCCCGCTGCCTGGCAACTGCTGCTCGTCGCAGTGCTTGCGTCGGCGGTGGACCTGGGTGCCGCGCGCCTGGGAGTGCCCGGCCCGGCCGTGTTTGATGCGCATGCCTGGCTGTCCAGTTGGTGGACGACCGGTGTGGCGGTGTGGCTCGTCTGGTGGGCACTTGCTGCTGCGCCGCCGCGCACTGGCGGTGTCGCCACCTGGTTCACGTTGTGGTTCAGCGCAGCGCTTCCAGCGGCGCTGGTCTCGCATGGGCTGGCAATGGCCCAGGCGTATGAGGTGTTGCCTGATGTCATGAGCACCAATGCCTGGCTGGCATGGGGTGTGTACGGCACGCTGTGGGCCTGGAGCCTCAGTGTTGCTGCGCTGCTGGCCCGGCGCATGGGCGCGCCGCTTGTGCGCGCCGCCCTACTGCTGCTGGCCCTTGCCGCGCTTTTCGGCGTGACCGAATGGCAGTTCCGGGACCGCTGGTGGCGTGCCGATGAATCGCAGGCCGCCGAGCCGCCCACCTTGCGCCTGTCGCAGGAATTATTCGAGGTACAGCAGCAACTGCTGAGCCAGACGCTGGACGCCATCGCGCCCGAGCGCCCCGGCGTGACCGATGTGTATGGCCTCGTCTTCGCCCCCTACGCCGCTGAAGACGTGTTCCTGCGCGAGAGCACGCTGGTGTCCCAGGTGTTGCGTGAGCGCTTTGATGCTGTAGGGCGTGTGGTGCAGCTGAACAACCACCCGACGACGGCGCAGGCCTTGCCCTGGGCAACACCCCTGAACCTGGAGCGCGCCATCAGCGCCCTGGCCACCCGCATGGACCGCGAGAACGATGTACTGGTGGTCTACCTCACCTCCCACGGCGCGAGCAACTTCCATCTGGCGGCAGAAAACGGAACGCTGGAGGTGCCCTGGCTCACGCCGCAACAGCTGCGCGACGCACTGGACAAGGCCGGCATCAAGAACCGCGTGATTGCGATATCGGCCTGCTTCTCTGGTGGCTGGGTTGAGCCGCTTGCGGGTGACTCGACCCTCGTCATGACGGCCGCCGACGCGACCCACACCTCCTACGGCTGCGGCCGCCTCTCGGAGCTCACCTTCTTTGGCCGCGCGATGTGGTCCGAGCAATTGCGCCAGACGCATTCCTTCAGCCAGGCCTTTGCGCAGGCCGTCCCCATCATTCGCCAGCGCGAGATCGATGCGGGCAAGAGCGACGGGTTCTCCAATCCGCAGATCAGGATGGGCAAGACCATCGCGCCGGTGCTCGATGCGCTGGCGCAAACCCTGGATGCGCAGGCACGCTGAGAGGAATTGCCACTTGGGGTAAGGTGTGCCGATGAACACATCTCCCTGGCGCCTCGGCTGGCGCACCCTGTGGCGTGACCTGCGCGCGGGCGAACTGAAGCTGCTGATCGTCGCAGTCACCCTGGCCGTGGCCGCCCTCACCGCCGTCGGATTTTTCGCCGACAGGCTCAAAGGCGGCCTGCAGCGCGACGCGCGCCAGTTGCTGGGCGGCGACGCCGTCATCTCCAGCGACAACCCCACACCCAGGGCCTTCATCGAGCAGGCGCGAGCCATGGGCCTGCAAAGCGCCACCACCCTCGGCTTCCCCACCATGAGCCGCGCAACGGAAGCGCAGGGCGGTGCGTCCAAGCTCGTGGCCTTGAAAGTGGTGGAGCCGGGCTACCCGCTGCGCGGCAACCTCAAGGTAGCTGCGCAACGCGATCAGCCCGGTCAACCGACCCGGGATGTGCCTGCAGCCGGGCAAGCCTGGATCGACGCGCCGCTGCTCGACGTGCTCGGCCTGAAGATGGGCGACGCCTTGCTGCTGGGCGACGCAAGTGTGCGCATCGCCCGCATCATCGTCACCGAGCCGGATCGTGGCGGTGGCTTCATGAACTTTGCACCGCGCGTGATGATCAACCAGGCTGACATTGCCGCGACCAGGCTCATCCAGCCTGCCAGCCGCCTGACCTGGCGCTTTGCCGTAGCCGGGCCCGATGCAGCCGTCAGCCGCTTTGTGAAATGGGCGGACGCCGAAGCCAAGAAACCAGAGGTGCGCGGCGTGCGCGTCGAGTCGCTGGAGGCGGGCCGGCCCGAGATGCGCCAGACCATGGACCGCGCTGAAAAATTCCTCAACCTGGTCGCACTGCTGGCCGCACTGCTAAGCGCCGTGGCCGTGGCGCTGGCTGCCCGCGGCTTTGCCGCCAACCACCTGGACGACTGCGCCATGCTGCGCGTGCTGGGCCAGAGCCAGCGCACCATCGCAGTGAGCTATGCCTTCGAGTTCGCGCTGATCGGCCTGTTTGCCAGCGCGCTGGGCGTGGCCATCGGATTTGCAGTGCACTATGTGTTTGTGCTGCTGCTGGCGGGGCTGGTGGAAGCCTCCTTGCCCGCGCCAGGTTTGTGGCCCGTGGCCTTTGGCCTCGGCATGGGCCTCACCCTGCTGTTCGCCTTCGGGCTGCCGCCGGTGATGCAGCTGTCGCAAGTGCCGCCGCTGCGCGTCATACGGCGCGATGTGGGCGGGCTCAAGCCGGCATCGCTGGGTGTGCTTGCAGTAGGCGTCACCGGCTTTGCAGCCTTGCTGCTGGCAGCCAGCAGCGACCTCAAGCTGGGCCTCATCGCTGTCGGCGGCTTTGCCGGCGCTGCCGTGCTGTTTGCCTCACTCAGCTGGCTGGCCATCAAGCTCCTGCGCCGCAGCGTGAATGAGGCCACGGCGCCCCGCTGGCTGGTGTTGGCGACGCGGCAGATCTCTGCCCGGCCGGCCTATACCGTGGTGCAGGTCAGCGCGCTGTCCGTCGGCCTGCTGGCGCTGGTGTTGCTGGTGCTGTTGCGCACTGACCTGGTGAGCAGCTGGCGCCGCGCCACACCGGCGGACGCGCCCAACCGTTTCGTTATCAACGTTATGCCCGAGCAGGGCGACGCATTCCAGAAAGTACTGCGCGATGGCGGTGTGGCGAAGTACGACTGGTACCCCATGATCCGTGGGCGCCTGGTGAGCATCAACGGCAAAAGTGTCTCGCCCGACGACTACGCCGAAGAGCGCGCCAAGCGCCTGGTGGACCGCGAGTTCAACCTGTCGACCAGCGCGACCAAACCGCCCCATAACGAAGTCATCGCAGGCCGCTGGACCGATGAGGAAAAGGGCGCTGTGAGCGTGGAGTCCGGCATTGCCGAGACCCTGCGTTTGAAGCTGGGCGATGCGCTGACGTTTGATGTGGGCGGCATACAGACCGAGGCCAAAGTCACCTCGCTGCGCAAGGTGGACTGGGGCTCGATGCGGGCCAACTTTTTTGTGATTTACCCGGTCACCCAGCTGACCGATGTGCCGGTGACATTCATGTCGGCCTTCAAGGCGCCGGACACCAAGGGATTTGACAACGCGCTGGTGCGCGACTTCCCCAACATCACGGCGGTGGACATGACCAGCACCATCAACCAGGTGCAGGGCGTGCTGGACCAGGTAATACGCGCAGTGGAGTTTTTGTTCGGCTTCACGCTGGCGGCGGGGCTGGTGGTTCTGTTTGCCGCCGTGACCGCCACGCGTGAGGAGCGGGCGCGCGAGTTTGCCATCATGCGGGCGGTGGGCGCGCGCGCCAGCCTGCTGCGCCAGGTGCAGCGCGCCGAGCTGGCCGGCGTCGGCATGCTGGCCGGATTTCTGGCCAGCGTGGTGGCAGCTGTAGTCGGCTGGGGCCTCGCAAAATATGTGTTCGAGTTTGAGTGGACGGTGCAGTGGTGGGTGCCGTTGGCCGGCGCTGCAGCGGGGGCCCTGCTGGCCCTGGCGGCAGGGTGGTGGGGTCTGCGGGAGGTACTGCGCCGGCCGGTGGTGGAGACGCTGCGGCAAGCACCCCAGTAGGGCAATTCTCCCCTTGGGATAATCGTCCCATGCAGATACAAGAGAAACCTCCCGCCGGCACCCCCTTTGACTGGATAGGCGGCGAGGAAAAAATCAAGGCGATGGTCGAGCGCTTCTACGACCTGATGGACCTGGAGCCTGGCTACGCGGCCCTGCGTGCGGCGCATGGGAGCGACCTGGGCAATGCACGCCAGCGCCTCAGCATGTTCCTCACCGGCTGGATGGGCGGCCCGCAGCACTACACCGAGCAGTTCGGCCACCCGCGCCTGCGGCTGCGGCACATGCCCTTTTCCATCGGCATCAAGGAGCGCGACCAGTGGCTGGCCTGCATGGACCAGGCGATGGGGGAGACCGGTGTGCCGGAGGATCTGCGCAAACGTTTGAAGGAATCCTTTTTCCAGACAGCCGACTGGATGCGCAACCTCAATGGTTGAGGCTATGCGGCCTCACGACGGCTTGAGCAGCACCACCAGTGCCCCAGCACCGCCCTGAGTGGGCCGCGCCTGCACAAACGCCAGTACCTCATTTTTCTGGATCAACCAGCCCTGAACCTTGGCCTTGAGCACCGGTTCCTTGCCCGGTGAGCCCAGGCCCTTGCCGTGGATGACGCGCACGCAGCGCAGTCCGGCGCGCGTGCAGTCGCGCACAAAGGCGCCCAGGGCCTCGCGCGCTTCCTCGCGGCGCAGGCCGTGCAGGTCCATCTCGCGCTGGATTGTCCATTCACCTTTGCGCAGCTTGCGGGTCACATCTGCGCCGATCCCCGGGCGGCGAAAGCTCAGCGCGTCGTCGGTGTCCAGCAGGGTGGCGACGTCAAAGTCATCGCTGATGGACTCAAGCATCACCGCCTGCTCGTCCAGCTGCTTTTGCACAGGGATGGGCGCAGGCTTCGCTTTTTCCAGCAGCGCGCGCCGCTTGTCGGGCAGCGGCTGCACCTTGCCGGCGGCGCGGGCAAAGAGTTCGGTCTCCGCCTTGGCCTTGCGCTCGGCGGCCAGGCGTGCGGCCTCGGCTGCAGCGCGCAGTGCCGCTTGCGCCGCAAGCTTCTCCTTGATGTGCTGCAGGTCCGAAAGGTGGGTGATTTTCATGGGCGGGTATGGCCCAGTGTAGTGCGGGCCTGCCCATGAAAAAAGGCCCCGCGAGGGGCCCTTCAAGGCGTGCTGCAGCTTACTTGCAGCTGGATGGGCGGTATTTGGCCAGGATGCTGCCGCCGCAGGTCCAGGTCACCTGGCTGTTGGTGTTCATGACGCCTGTAAGAATGATGGTGCTGGTGGCGATGCTTGAATCGCCCTGGGCGGTCGCGGTGATGGAGCCGTTGCTGCTGTCAACCCCGGTGTACAACACACCGGACACATACTTGCTCGACTGAGCGGTCAGCACCAGGCTTGCTGTAGTGGGAAAGCCGCCCTGCACCTGGACCATTTCCGACACCGCGGTGCGGCCAGACGATGCGGCAAGCATGACTTCCGTCACCTTGGCACGGACGGTGTAGTCCTGGTATGCGGGCAGGGCCACGGCAGCCAGGATACCGATGATCGCGACAACAATCATCAGCTCGATAAGGGTAAAACCTTTTTGCATTGAGCGCCTCATTTGGAACCTCCTGAATAAAACCCCAGTTTAGTGCCCGCAGGTCTACAACAACCCGCGCTCTGCAAAAGAAAGCGACACACCCGGACCGACGATCACATGGTCCATCACCTGTATGTCAACCAGCGCCAGCGACGACTTGAGCCGCTCGGTCAGGGCCTGGTCGGCCTTGGACGGCTCCACGATGCCGCTGGGGTGGTTGTGCGCCAGCACCACGGCCGCTGCCCGGTGGTGCAGGGCGCGCAGCACCACTTCGCGCGGGTAGACGCTGGTTTGCGTGAGCGTGCCGCGAAACAGCTCCTCCAGCGCGACCATACGGTTGCTGTTATCAAGAAACATCACCGCAAACACCTCGTGGTGATGCGCACCCAGTTGCAGCTGCAGATACTGCCGCATGGCCGTGGGCGAGTCGAACACCTCACGCTCCTTGAGCTGCTGGGCGAGGGCCCGGCGCGACAGTTCCAGCACGGCCACCAGCTCGGCCCGCTTGGCCGGCCCACCCAGGCCCTTGATCGCCTTGAGCTCGGCCGCGCCGGTGTTCAGCAGGCCGCTGATGCCGCCAAAACGGTCTATCAGCTCCTGGGCCAGTGCCAGTACGCCCTTGCCGGCGGTGCCGGTGCGCAGCAGCAGTGCGAGCAGCTCGGTGTCGCTCAAGGCGCCGGGGCCGCGCGCCAGCAGCTTCTCACGCGGCTGTGCGTCGGTGGGGAGGTCTT
Organism: Ramlibacter sp.; assembly: GCA_014376765.1. GTDB lineage: Bacteria > Pseudomonadota > Gammaproteobacteria > Burkholderiales > Burkholderiaceae_C > JACMQX01. The sequence continues at coordinate 17,501 of JACMQX010000136.1, forward strand.
TCAGGGACATGACGGCGCAAGGGTGCACGGTAGGGCTCAGGTTTCTACAATAGGGGTGCCAGTTTATCGGGACTTCCATGCCTTCCACGCTTTCCGCGACCCCCCTGGTCCAGCCAGGCTCCTTCCTCACCTTGCACTACCGCCTTGCCGGGCCAGGAGGCGACATCATCAACACCTTTGGCGGCAAGCCCGCCACGCTGTCGCTTGGTACGGGCGAGCTGTCCCCCGCCGTTGAGCAAAGGCTGCTGGGCCTGGCAGAAGGCACACGCGCCACTTTCAGCATTCCAGCTGGGGAGGCATTCGGCGACCGCAACCCCGACATGCAGCAGTGGGTGGCGCGCAAGCTGCTCAACCAGATGGGGGACCCGCTTGAAAAATACAGTGTGGGCGACGTGGTGCAGTTCCCCACGCCCGACGGCCTGGGCCAGTACGCCGGGGCTGTTCAGCAGGTGCGAAGTGATGCTGACGGTGAAGCCGTGCTGTTCGACTTCAACCACCCGCTGGCCGGCCAGCCCGTGACGTTTGAAGTGCAACTGATTGGAGTACTGTGATGCCGCCACTGCAGGAAATTATTCTGGCCGAGCCGCGCGGCTTTTGCGCGGGCGTGGACCGCGCCATCGAGATCGTGGAGCGCGCGCTGCGCAAGTTTGGCCGGCCTATCTACGTACGCCACGAGATCGTGC
>JACMQX010000137.1 GCA_014376765.1 Ramlibacter sp.
CCCGGTGGCATCGGTGTTGTGCCCGCCGCGCCTGCGGCCTGCTGTGGCGGCGATTTACTGGTTTGCACGCACAGCCGATGACATCGCAGACGAGGGCGACGCTTCCCCCGATCAACGCCTGGCTGACCTGGCTGCTTACCGCGCCGACCTTGCCGCCGTAACGCAACACGGTGAGCCCTCTTCGCGCTGGCCCCAGGTCTTCGCACCCTTGCGCAGCGTCATCCGCCAATTCAGGCTGCCCGAATCCTTGCTGGCAGACCTTTTGAGCGCCTTTGCCCAGGATGTTGAACACACCCGCGACGCCGCAGGCTACGAAGACCGCGCCGTGCTGCTCGACTACTGCAGCCGCTCGGCCAACCCCGTGGGCCGCCTGCTGCTGCACCTGTACGGCGTGGACGACGCCGCAGCACTGGCGCAAAGCGACTGCATCTGCAGCGCGCTGCAACTCATCAACTTCTGGCAGGACCTGAGCCAGGACATCCCGCGCCAGCGCTACTACCTGCCGCGTGAAGACTGCGCTGCGCATGGCGTGAGCCACGCCGACCTGCTGGCCCTGAACCAGACGCCAGAAGCCACCGCCTTGATTGCCAGCGAAGTGCGTTGGGCGCGCGAGTTGATGCAAAAAGGCGCGCCGCTGGTGCACCGCCTGCCGGGCCGCGCCGGTTGGGAGTTGCGGCTTGTGGTGCAGGGTGGGCTGCGCATCCTGCAGCGTATTGAAGCGGGCGGTTTTGCCAGCCTGCGGGCACGCCACAAACTGGGCTCACGGGATGTGCCAGCCGTCTTATGGCATGCGTTGTGGATGTAACAATCGACGCATGACCCCCGAGCAATACGTCCAGCAAAAAGCTGCTGCCTCGGGCAGCAGCTTCTACTACGCCTTCCTGTTCCTGCCCAAGCCCCGGCGCGCTGCCATCACGGCCTTTTATGCCTTTTGCCGCGAGGTGGACGATGTGGTGGACGACATGGTCGACCCCGGCGTTGCCCACACCAAGCTGGCCTGGTGGCAGGGCGAGGTGACGCAGGCCTACGCCGGCAAGCCCAGCCACCCGGTGATGAAGGCGCTGATGCCGCTGGCCGCCGCCTACGCCATTGAAGAGCGGCACCTGCAGGCCGTGATCGAAGGCTGCCTGATGGACCTGCAGCAGACGCGCTACCTGGATTACCCGAACCTGCAGCGCTATTGCCACCTGGTGGCAGGTGTGGTGGGCGAGGTGGCGGCGCGCATCTTTGGCCAGACGCAGGCAGAGACCACTGCCTATGCGCACAAGATGGGCCAGGCTTTCCAGCTGACCAATATCATCCGCGACGTGGGGGAAGACGCGATGCGCGGGCGCATCTACCTGCCGATTGATGAGTTGCAGAAGTTCGACCTCAAGGCGCATGAAATTTTGAACCGCATCAACTCGGAGCGTTTTGTGGCGCTGATGAAGTTCCAGGCCGCGCGCGCCCACACCCTTTATGACGAGGCGTACGCCATGCTGCCGCCCGCCGACCGCCGCTCGCAAAAACCCGGCCTGATGATGGCCAGCATCTACCGCACCTTGCTGCGCGAGATAGAGGCCGACAACTTCCAGGTGCTCAACCAGCGCGTGAGCCTCACCCCGCTGCGCAAGTTCTGGCTGGCCTGGCGGGTGCAGGCGCTGGGGCGGGTTTGAGGGGGGTGGAGCGCGCAACATGGCCCCGACCTTGCCCAGGCTGACCTCTCCACTCAACATCGCCGTTATTGGCGGCGGCTGGGCCGGTATGGCAGCGGCCGTGCACGCCACGCAGGCGGGGCACAAGGTCAGTGTCTTTGAGGCCGCACGCACCTTGGGGGGCAGGGCCCGCGCCATGCGCGCCACCTTGCCCGACAAGACGGCTGTGCAGCTCGACAACGGCCAGCACATCCTGATTGGCGCATACAGCGAAACGCTGGCCCTGATGCAGCTTGTGGGGGTGGACACAGACCGGGCTCTGCTGCGCATACCCCTCACCCTGCTCTTTCCCGACAACATGGGCATCAGGCTGCCGCGCTGGCCGGCGCCACTGGACGCGCTCGCAGGCATCCTCGGCGCGCGCGGCTGGAACGCTGGCGACAAATTCTCATTGCTGCGCGTATCCGCGCGCTGGCAGTTGGCAGGTTTTCAATGCGCGCCCAGCGTCACCGTTGCCGGCCTGTGCACCGGGATCAGCCCGCGTGTGATGGACGAACTCATCGAGCCGCTGTGCGTGTCGGCCCTCAACATCCCTGCTGCGCGAGCCAGCGGCCAGGTCTTCCTGCGCGTGATCCGTGACTCTTTGTTTGCAGGCAGTGGCGGCTCCAACCTGCTGCTGCCGCGCGTGGACCTGAGCGCGCTGTTTCCACTGGCAGCAGCGCAATGGCTGGCCACCCGGGGTTGCACGGTGGAGACCGGCCGGCGGGTAGAGTCGTTGTCGTGCGGGTCTCAAGATGCGAGCAGATGGCACGTTGACGGACAGACGTTCGACAGCGTCATCATCGCCTGCCCGCCTTGGGACGCTGCCCGTCTGATCAGCTCGGCCGGCATTGACGTGGCCACCTGGCTCAACCTGGCCAACGGCCTGCAGTACGAAGCCATTACCACCGTCTACGCCACCAGCCAGGCCCGGCTCGCGCACCCGATGCTGAGCCTGCGCTCAAGCCCCACGGAGCCTGCCCAGTTCGTGTTCGACCGCGGCCAGCTGGGTGGGCCCGCTGGCCTGCTGGCCTTTGTGGTCAGCGCCAGCCACGGCGAGCGTGACATCCTGCAGCAGCAGGTCATCGCTCAAGGCCAGGGCCTGGGTTTTGCCAATCTGCAGCCGCTACAAACCGTCGTTGAAAAGCGCGCGACGTTCGCCTGCACGCCGGGCCTGCAGCGCCCGCCCATCAAAGTGGCGCCCGGCCTGCTGGCCTGCGGCGACTATGTGGAAGGACCTTACCCGGCAACGCTGGAAGGCGCAGTGCGCTCAGCCGCGATGGCGGTGAAGTGTCTTGCTCCCTTGCAGAAATGAAGAGTCTTGCTCCCTCTGCCAGACGGAGAGGGGACAAGTCACCTGAACAGCTCGCAAAGCTCCGTCAAATTCGTCAAGGTCACATGCGGCTGCGTCTCATGCGGCCAAAGATGATCGGCACGGTTGACCCAGGCGGCCTGCATGCCGGCGTTCACTGCGCCCAGCACATCCAGCGTTGCATCGTCCCCCACATGCAGGACGTCAGCCGGCGTCACCTCCAGCGCACCCGCCACGGCGTGAAAAATCCGGGGGTCTGGTTTGCCAACGCCAAAGTCCCGTGCCGTCACCGCCGCACGAAAGTATTTACCCAAGCCCACCCGCTCCACATCCGCATTCCCGTTCGACAAACTGGCCAGCGGAAACCGGGCAGACAAAAAGTCCAGTGCCTGCAACGCATCGTCATAAAAAACCACCCGCTGACGCTCCGCGAAAAACACCTCGAACGCCTCGTCAGCCAGTAGCGGACTCTCCTTCGCCCGGTACATCGCCAGGCGGATCGACTCGCGCCTCAGCGCGCTTAAATCGTGCTTGAGTTCAGGCCGGTTTGTCGCCACATGGTCGCGAATCTCGCGCAGGGCCACAGGGTTGGAATACAGGGCCGCCGTCATCGGCGCGTGGTGGGTGAGCCAGTCGTGCAGCGCATGTTCGGCCCGCTCGATGGTGGGCCAGATAGGCCACAGCGTGTCGTCCAGATCGAGCGTAATGGCCTTGATTTTTGAAATGTCCAGCATAGGTCGGTGAGAATACCGCATGGCCACGCCCTCCCACACCCGACAAGAACCTTCCTACACCCACGGCCAGATGCCCAGAACCGCTGTCCTGTTGTGCAACCTCGGCACGCCCGACGAAGCCACGGCTTCGGCCGTGCGCCGCTACCTGGCGCAGTTTCTCTCCGACCCGCGGGTGGTGGAAATCCCGCGCCTGCTGTGGCTGCCCATCCTGCACGGCATCATCCTGCGGGTGCGGCCTGCCAGGTCTGCCGCCAAATACGCCAGCGTCTGGACGCCAGAGGGCTCGCCGCTCAAAGTCTGGACGCAAAAGCAGGCCCTGATGCTGCGCGGCTGGCTGGGCGAAAGCGGCCAGGCGGTGGATGTGCGCTACGCCATGCGCTATGGCAATCCGTCCATTGCCTCGCAAATGGACGCGCTGAAGGCTGATGGCGTCACGCGGGTGCTGATCCTGCCGGCCTACCCGCAGTATTCAGCCACCACCACCGCCAGCGTGTTTGACGATGTGTACGCCTGGGCCGCCCGCACCCGCAACATTCCCGAGCTGCGCTTTGTCAACCGCTACCACGACGACCCCGGCTACATCGAGGCGCTGTGCAAGCGCGTGCGCGACTTCTGGCAGATGCATGGCCGGCCCGACCAGCTGGTGATGAGCTTTCACGGCGTGCCCGAACGAACGCTGCACCTGGGCGACCCCTACCACTGCGAATGCCACAAAACCGCGCGCCTGCTGGCCGCGGGCCTGGGCTTGGCGCCTGAACAGTACAAGCTGACCTTCCAGTCGCGTTTTGGCAAGGCCAAATGGCTGGAGCCCTACACCGAGCCCACGCTCAAGTTGATGGGCGCGGCCGGCGTCAAGCGGGTGGACGTGGTGTGCCCCGGCTTTACCGCCGACTGTCTGGAGACGCTGGAAGAAATTGCGCAAGAGGCGCGCGACGCGTTCATCGAATCGGGCGGCAAGGAGTTCAACTACATCCCGTGCCTGAACGACAGCAACGAGTGGATCACGGCACTCAGCGGGATTGCGCAAAACCATATGCAGGGCTGGCCGATGAAGGCGCCGGATGCGCAGACGCTGGCAGCTTCGCGGGCAGCGGCGCTGGCGCTGGGCGCGGCCAACTGAGAGGCTGCACTCTGGATCCCTCTCGCTCTGGGAGAGGGAACCAGACATCTCACGCCGCCGCCATGTCGCTCTCAGCCAGAAACGCCGACACCAGATTCAACTGATCCGGCACATTGAGCGCCGGCGCATGGCCGCAACCCGGCACCTCCACGATGCGCGTCAAGCCCTTCAGGCCCGGCCCGCGCGTCCCCATCTCCTGCGTTGCATCGGGCAGCACCAGATCCGAATCTGCGCCGCGCAGGCACAGCACCGGAATCTCCAATGCGTCGTAGTGGTTCCAGATCAAATAATCATCCGGGTGCACGATGAACTGCTGCACCATGGCCGGGTCGTAATGGGGCGTGATGCGGCCGTCCGGCAGGCGGCGCATGGAGCTTTCGGCCAGCCGCCGCCACTGCGCGTCGCTCAACCAGCCAAAGGGTTTATAGACCTGCCGGAAAAAATTCTCCAGCTCCTGCATGTTGCCAAACACGGGCGGGTTGCCCGCATACGCCTTGATGCGTACGAGCGCCGCGTCAGACACGCGCGGCGCGCTGTCGTTGAGACACAAGCTGGTGATGCGCTGCTTCAACTGCGGCTCGAACAGGCCGGACGCGCAGACGGTACCAATCGCGCCGCCCATCGAGGTACCCACCCAGTGCGCCTTGTCAATGTGGAGCTTGTCCATCAGCTCGGCGGCCACGCGCGCGTAAAACGAAAGCTGGTACTCGTTGTCCGGGTCCTGGCTCCACTGGCTCAGGCCCCGCCCCGGCGCGTCGGGGCAGATCACGCGGTAACGCGCGCTCAGGTGATTGGCCAGCTCGTCCATGTCGCGGCCGGTGCGCGCCAGGCCGTGCCAGGCGAACACCGTCTTCTCATGTTGAGCGCCCCAGCAGGTGTAGTGGATCTCGAGCCCGGCACAGGTCTCGTAATGGGAGGTGAAATGCATGCGTGATGAGTTCCCTGGTTGAGACTGCTGTGCGCGCCTTGAACTTTGGCAGCGCTACTTGAACTGGCCTGCGCTCGCATGGCGCAACCGCCCCACAACACCGGTGGGAAAGTAATAAACCGACAACACGAACAGCACCCCCAGCCACAGCAGCCAGCGGTCGGGCGAAAGCAGCGCTGCCAGCCACGGCAGGCCGCTCGCCGCCTCAAAGCCCAGGCGCAGCAGATCCTGCAAATAGCTCTGCGCCACGACGAAGAGCGCCGCGCCAATCGCGGCGCCGTAGATGGTGCCCATGCCGCCAATGACGACGATCAGCAGCACATCGATCATGATTTCAAACGACAGCGAGGTGTCCGGCCCGTTGTAGCGCAGCCAGAGAGCCAGCATCGCGCCGGCGCAGCAGGCGAACAGGGCAGACAGGATGCTGGACGTGGTGCGGTACACCACCACGCGGTAGCCAATGGACTCGGCACGGAATTCGTTTTCCCGAATCGCCTGCAGCACCCTTCCGAACGGGGAATTGACGATGCGCAGCATGGCCAGGAGCAAGCCGAGCGCCGCGAAAAAGAGCAGGTAGTAGCACAGCAGCCGGCCATCAATCGACACGCCCAGAAACGGCGCCTCAAGAAACGAGGTGCTGGGCGACAGCAGCTCGGGCACCTTGAAGGTCAGCCCGTCTTCACCACCGGTAAGGTCCGACAGCTGCGATGCCAGTGTCTGGAACGCCGCCGCGACGGCAAGCGTGATCATGGCAAAAAAGATCGCCCTCACCCGCAGCGAAAACAGCCCCACGCCCAAAGACAGCACGAACGACAGCGCCAGCGCACAGCCCAGCCCCACCACCAGCGCGCCCCAGGTCGGGCCCATGCGGGTAGAGGCAATCGCAATGCCATACGCACCAATGCCAAAGAACATGGTGTGCGCAAAACTCACGATGCCGGTGTAGCCCAACAGCAAATCAAAGCTGGCCACCAGCACCACAAAGATCAGCACCTTGGCCGCTACGTTGAGGGCTTTGACGCCCGGGAAGATGAAGGGCGCAAAGGCCAGTGCCGCCAGCAACAGCACCAGCAGCACCGCCAGCATCCGGCTGCGCGGGTAGTCGTTGGAAAGAAGTCGATTCAGCATGTCCGGCTCCTTCAGCGGCTTGTGACCGGATAGACGCCGCGGGGGCGCCACAGCAAGATCGCCACCATCAGCGCGATGTTGGAGAACAGCGCCGCCTTGGGCGCAAGAAATCCGGTGTAGTTGGCCATCAGCCCCACCAGCAACGCGCCAATCAGCGCGCCGCCGGTCGAGCCCAGACCGCCAATGATGATCACGATGAAGATCAGCACATTGACCTGCGCGCCCATTTGCGGAATCACGTTCTGCTGGAACAGCCCCCACATCACGCCGCCCAGGCCGGCCAATGCACTGCCCACCACGAACACACCAACAAAGAGGCGCCTGATGCGGTAGCCCAGCGACTCGACCATCTCGCGGTCCTGCACGCCGGCGCGGATCAGGAGACCGATCTTGGTGCGCCCCAGCGTCCAGGCCAGCACGCCGAACACCGCCAGGCCCACCACCACCGCAATGACGCGGTACTTTTCAATCGCGGCATCACCCATCAGCAGCGAGCCACGCATGGCCTCGGGCAGCGGCAGCGGAATTTGCGCCGGGCCCCAGATCACCTTGATCAGCTCCTCGCCGATGATCATGCCGCCCATGGTGATCAGGATCTGCTTGAGGTGATTGCCGTACACGGGGCGGATCAGGAAGCGTTCGAACGCCACCCCCACCGCACCGGCCACCAGCATCGCCACCAGCATGGCCGGGAACACGGCCGCCAGGTTGCGCCACAGTTCGTTGGAACCCGTCCAGTCGCCCATCCCGCCCAGCACACTGGTGGCCACAAAGGCCCCCAGTGCAATGAACAGGCCGTGACCGAAATTGAGCACGTCCATCAGGCCGAACACCAGCGTGAGACCAGACGCAATTACAAAGATGATCATGCCCATGGCCAGGCCCCCTACGGTGAGGGTGAGCCAGGTTGAACCCGAACCGATGAAGGGGAACACCAGCAGTGCGAGGGCAGGCACCAGGGCCAGCGGCTTCCAGTCGAAATCAAGTTTGTTCATAGCGCCAGCCCCAGCAGCGAACGCTGCAGTTCTTCATCGTCAGCCAATGCCTGCATCGCGCCGGAATGCACGACGCGGCCGTTGTCCATCACGGCCACGCTGTCGCCCAGCCGCTTGGCAAAGTTGATGTTCTGCTCCACCAGCAAAATCGTCACGCCCCCGGCTTTGAGCTGGGCAAACGCGTCGATCATGTTGTTGATGATGGCGGGGGCCAGGCCCTTGCTGGGTTCGTCCACGATCAGCAGTTCGCGCGGCTCGACCACGGCGCGGGCCACCGCAAGCATCTGCTTTTGCCCACCTGAAAGCTTGCCTGCGGGGTGGTTCCAGAACTTCTCCACTGCGGGGAAGAGCGAGAAGATCCACTTCAGGCGCGCCTCATCCATGTCGCTGGCGCGGCGCGCACTGCGCGCTGCCAGCAGCATGTTTTCCTTGACGGTGAGGTCGGCAAAGATGCCCATGGTCTCGGGCACATAACCGATGTTGAGCGAGGCAATTGCCGGCGTCTCCAGCTTCGTGATGTCTTGCCCCGCAAAGCTGATGCTCCCCTGCGTGGCCCGCCACAGGCCCATGATGGTTCTCAGCGTGGTCGTCTTGCCCGCGCCGTTGCGGCCCAGCAGCATGGTGAGCTTGCCGCGCGGCACGACCAGGTCCACCCCATGCAGGATGTGATACGCCTCGATGTGGGTGTGCACGCCTTGCAGCGTGAGCAGGTTGCCCGAGGGCGCAGCCGCGCTCTCGTGTGGATGATGGGGAGGGGATGGTGCGTTCATGGGACTTCGCTCCTTTCCCCTTGAGGGGGAAGGCCGGGATGGGGGGGAGCCACATCTTGCGCGGAAGCGTTTTGGGGGTTCACCCCCAAATAAGCTTCCTGCACAACAGCGGACGCGATCACTTCATTGGGCTTGCCATCCGCCACCAGCGCGCCGTTGTGCAAAACAATGATGCGGTCGGCCAGCTCCCGCACCACGTCCATCTTGTGCTCCACCAGCAGGATGGTTTTGGACGGATCGTCCTTGAGCTTCCTGATCAGGTTCAAGATCACGGGCGCCTCGTCGGCGCTCATGCCGGCTGTGGGCTCATCAAACATGAAGACCTGCGCCTCCAGCGCCATCAACAGCGCCACTTCCAGCTTGCGCTGGTCGCCATGCGGAAGGCTGGACACCACCAGATGCTGCTTGTCCGCCATGGACACGGTCTCAAGGATTTCATGGGCGCGCGCAGTCAGCGCATGGTGGTCACTCCAGATGCTCCACAGGTTCAAGCCGCGCCGGTGCGGGCCCTCGCGTGCGGCCTGCACGGCCAGGCGCACGTTCTCCAGCACTGATAGGGCGGGGAATAAATTGGTGAGTTGAAATGCCCGGCCCAGGCCCGCGCGAGTGCGGGCCGACACGCCTGTTGACGAAAGGTCCCGCCCGTTCAGGCTAACCGTCCCGCTGCTGGCCTTGAGTTGCCCCGAGATCAGGTTGAAGTAGGTGGTCTTGCCCGCGCCGTTGGGCCCCACGATGGCCGTGAGCGTCCCCGGCTCGAACGCGCAGGTGACGGCATTCACCGCCACGTGGCCGCCGAAGCGGATGGTCAGATCTTTGGTTGCAAGCAAAACTCGGATTCTCCTGATGTGACACAACGACCGGCTGGGCTGAAGGCTGTCATCCCGGACTCGATCCGGGGTCCATCGCAGCGCGAAGTGACGTAACTTCAGGCGAAGATGGATTGCGGGTCAAGCCCGCAATGACAGGGTTGGGCGCTCGCAGCCAACAGCATTCATCCCCACCCTGAACGGTGGATGGTTGACTCCACAGTTATCTGCTTCAGGGGCCAGTCGCCCCCTGGCCCTTACCGCTTGTTGCGGATCGGCACGTCCATCTCGCCCGGCTTGATTTCCTTCACGAGGTGAAGGTCAGGCAGCGCGCCCGGACGGGCACCCGGCGCCACGCGGAAGTGGTACATGGACTGCATGGCCTGGTGGTCCTGCTGCCGGAACGTCATGGTGCCCTTGGGCGTGTCAAAGCTCATGCCTTCCATGGCGGTGATCAGCTTTTCAGTGCTGGTGTCGCCGCTGGTTTTCTTGAGCGCTGTGACCAGCGCCATGGCTGAAGCGAAGCCGCCGGCGGTGAAGAAGTCAGGCGGCAACTTGTAGCGCTGGTAATGGTTGGTCACGAGCCACAGGTTGGGCGCATTCTTGGAGAAGGCGTAGTAGTAATAGCTCGCCCCTTCCATGCCGGGGAACTGGTTGAAGGCCACCATGGCCGGCAGGATGTTGCCGCCGGTGGCCATTTCGATGCCAAAGCGGTTTTTCACGTCCATGTCGGCAAACTTGTTGAACGGTGTGCTGGCACCCGCCCACACCACAAAAACCACCTTGCGGCCCGGCTCGCTCTTGAGCCTGTCGATGATGCGCTGCACGCCGGCGGTGAAGTCCGTCGTGTTCTGGGGCAGGTATTCCTCATGAACGATCTTCGCGTTCTTGACCGCCTCCTTGAAGGCCTTCACGCCATCACGGCCAAAGGCGTAGTCCTGCGCAATGGTGGCAATGCTGGTGCCGGCCTTGTCCATTGCCACGGCGTTGGAGATCGCGTCCTGCGAGCTGCTGCGGCCGGTGCGGAAGATGTAGCGGTTCCACTTGTCACCGGTTATGGAGTCGGCCACGGCAGGCTCCACCAGCAGGATCTTCTTGTATTCGTCTGCTACAGGCAACATGGCGAGCGCCACGCCCGAAGACGTGGGACCCACGGCGATGTCGACTTTGTCGTCGGCATAGGACGCAGCCAGCAGGGACTTGCCCAGATCAGGCTTTCCCTGGTCGTCTTTTTCCATCACGACAATCTTGCGGCCGTTGACCATCATCGTCCCGCCGGTGGCGTACTCCAGGCCCATGGTCAGGCCAATGGCGGTCTGCTTGCCATAGGCTTCCAGCGGGCCGGTCTTGCTGTAGATGTGGGCGATCTTGATGTCCTTGCCTTGGGCAAGGGCGGGGGTGGCAGTGAGTGCGGCGCTGGTGAGCGCAGCAGCGGCCAGGGCAGCAAGTGCCAGGTTGCGACGGTGCATGGATGTCTCCTGTTATTACGATAGGTCTTGCACCACTATTGCACAGCGCGTGCCAACTGTTGATCCGTTGATTTATATAGGTTTTTTTTCAAACTCTGGCATTAATGTCTGATATTCAGACATTAATGATGTCTGAATATCAGACACATGTTCGTCCGCTACACAGGGTTTTCCAGACGTCCGTAAAGCGTAGCCCGCGAGATACCGAGCATTCGCGCGGCCGCCAGCTTGTTGCCCTGGGTGGCGGTCATGGCGGCTGCAATGGCGCGGCGTTCAAGGTCCGCCACCTGATCGGCCAGGGGGCGCAGCCTGGCTCCTTGATCATTCGCAGCCTCTGCTGTTTCACGCGCCAGGGATGCAGCCGGCACAGGCGCAATCTTCTCGATACCCGCCTCACGCAGCACCTCTTCCACCTGCGGCGCCTCGATGTAGCGCGAATCGCTGCGCATGGCCACCTGCTCCAGCACATTGCGCAACTCGCGTATGTTTCCGCGCCAGGTCTGGGCCGACAGCAGGGCAAGCGCCTCTGCGCTCAGTTCGGGCTGCGCGGTACCGCTGCGCAGGGCCATGTCTTCCCCCAGCACCTCGACCAGCGAGGGGATGTCGGCCCGCCGCTCGCGCAGTGGCGGCACGCGAATCGGCAGCACGTTGAGCCGGTAAAAAAGGTCTTCACGGAACTTGCCTTCGCGCACCAGCGCCGCGAGGTCGCGCGAGGTGGCTGCAATCAGGCGCGCATCAAACGGCACCAGCTTGTTGGACCCCAGCGGCTCGATCTCGCCCTCTTGCAGCGCGCGCAGCAGCTTGGCCTGCAGGCTTTGGGGCATGTCGCCGATTTCATCGAGGAACAGCGTGCCGCCATCGGCCAGCTTGAACTTGCCGTCTCGGCCTTTTTTGTCGGCGCCGGTGTAGGCACCCGGGGCCACGCCAAAGAATTCGGCTTCCAGCAAGGTATCGGGCACGGCCGCAATGTTGACGCTGATGAGCGGGCCGGCTGCGCGGGCCGACGAGGCATGAATTGCATGGGCCAGCAGCTCCTTGCCAGTGCCCGTCTCGCCCAGCAGCAGCACCGGGCTGGACGACTGCGCCGCACGCCGCGCCTGGCGCTTGACCTCAACGGCCGGGGGGCTTGCGCCCACAAAACTGGCAAACGTGTATTTGGTGCGGCGCTGGCTGGCCAGCTCGCGCCGGGCATCGTCCAGGTCGCGTTGCAGCAGCGCGAATTTACTGATGAGCGGCTGCAGCGTGGTCTCGGGGTGGTCAAACAGCACAATGCCGATCGCGCCTATCACCTCGCTGCTTTCATCGTCGCGCAGCGGGATGCGGCTGACCACGAAAGTGCCGGCCTTGTTGGTGAGCAGGTCAATCAGAAAGGCCTCGCCGGTGTCCAGAACGCGGCGCATCTGCGTGTTGGGAATGACCTCTTCCACCATGTGGCCCACAAACTGGTCCACCGATGAAAACCCCAGCGCGGGCAGAAAGCGTTTGTACCCTTCATTCACCCAGACGATGCGGCCTTTGCGGTCCACAAGGAACATGCCCTGGCTGATGCTGGAGAACAGGTGGAACATCGAGCGTGCAGCCAGCTCCAGAATGCTTTGGGCGTCGCGCGGAAGTGTGTCCTGGGTCTCCATCGCGTTAATACTAACCCTTGCCACACGGCCTGTATGTCCGCGCTGAGCCTGTTGGTTGCGGCCCGGTTTTCTGGTACACAATGTTCACAGATGGAACGATTGCGAATAGACAAATGGCTTTGGGCCGCGCGCTTTTACAAGACGCGCAGTCTGGCAAGTGCCGAGATCGACCGCGGGCGCGTCCGGGTCAACGGCATGCCCGTCAAGCCCGCCCGCGAGCTCAAGGCCGGCGACCTGCTCGAGGTGCGCATCGGCACGGTGACGCGCGGCGTGGTGGTCAAGGCCATCAGCGACAAACGCGGCGGCGCCCCGCAAGCTGCCCTGCTCTATGACGAGACCCCGGCTTCGGTCGCGTTGCGCGCAGCTGCTGTTGAGCAACACCGCCTTTCCCCGGAACCTGCGTTGAGCCTGGTGCAAGGCCGCCCGACCAAACG
>JACMQX010000138.1 GCA_014376765.1 Ramlibacter sp.
ATTGAACTACTCCCGCATCGCTTGACTACCCGTTGCCGGCCTTTGGACCCCTGCCATTCGGCAAAAGACCCTAAGAAGTTCGCGCTCTACAAAACAATTCGTCGCTGGTGGAGAGGGCTGGATTCGAACCAGCGTACTCGTAAGAGGGCAGATTTACAGTCTGCTGCCATTAACCACTCGGCCACCTCTCCGGCGAACCTTGGAATATAGCACGGTTTCATAGCTGCAGTCACCTTGGCCGATGCATCCTTAGGTGCATACGGCGGCCTTCTTCAGGCTAATCGCCAGTCCAGATTGACCCCATGGCCGGCAAGCCATAGACGGGCTTTTGAAAAGTGGCCGCAGCCCATGAAAGGCAGCGGAGGCCGCAAGGCCGAAAGGGGCGATGGATGATTGGCCTTGAGAACCAGCGCGTGCCGCCCATTGGCGGCCGCAACCTCCTGGATCAAGGGCGCCTTGGCTTGGGCGTGAGCGCCCCACAGCAGGTAAGCACAGGCGGGTACGCTGGCGGCGACTTGTGCCAGAAGCGCGTCGCTCAGCGCCTCCCATCCGCGCCGGGAGTGGCTGGCTGGCTGACCGTTTTCCACCGTCATGCAGGTGTTGAGCAGCAGAATGCCGTCAAGCGCCCAGCGGGCCAGCGAGCCCTGCGCCGGGATGGGATGGCCGAGATCGCGGTGGACCTCCTTGAAGATGTTGCGTAGGGAAGGCGGGATGCGAACGCCCGGAGGCACTGAAAAAGCCAAGCCCTCTGCTTGACCCACCCCGTGGTAGGGGTCTTGACCCAGGATGACGACCTTGACGCTGGTCAGCGGCGTCAACTCCAGGGCCCGGAACGGCGTGGACGGGTAAATCACGCAGCCTTGGGCCAGCCGGTCTTGAAGAAACGCGCCCAGGGTGCGTCCTGTCTCACTGCGCAGAAAAGCACCTAGAACCGGCGCCCATCCTTCACCGACGACCCATTTTTCGGGCTCCCAAGTCAAAAGCCAGCTTCCGGCCTGGCTGTATAAAGGTGTGAGGCCCTCCGCAAAAGGAAGTCCGGCTTGGCGCAACGGGTCACTCGCCATAATCACGCCGGTCCACGCCTGATCAGAAAAACAGGGCAGCCAGCGCCTTGCCCGGATCTTCCGCCCGCATGCAAGCCTCGCCGACAAGGAATGCGTCGACCTTGGCCTCACGCATGCGCTGGACGTCCTCGCGGCCCAGGATGCCGCTTTCAGTGACCAGCAAGCGGCCAACAGGAACGCTGGCGATCATGCCCAAGGTCGTGTCCAGCGTGACCTCAAAGGTCTTGAGGTTGCGGTTGTTGATGCCCACCAACGGGGTCGTGAGCCGCAGTGCCCGCTCCAGTTCAGCAGCGTCGTGCACCTCCACCAGCACGGCCATGTCCAGCGACCGGGCGATGGCCTCAAACTCGGCCATCTTCGCGCCTTCCAGGCAAGCCGCAATCAGCAAAATACAGTCGGCGCCCATCACGCGTGATTCATAGATCTGGTACGCATCAATCATGAAGTCCTTGCGCAATACCGGCAGGTCACACGATGCCCGTGCCTGCTTGAGGAAGTCGGGCTCGCCCTGAAAGAACTGGCGGTCCGTGAGGACCGACAGGCAGGCAGCGCCAAACTCCGCATAGGTTTGCGCGATGTCCGCCGGGATGAAGCTCTCGCGCAGGACGCCTTTGGATGGGCTTGCCTTCTTGATCTCGGCAATCACTGCCGGTTTGCCGGCGGCAATTGTGGCGCGCATGGCGCCCAGGAAATCGCGGGTCAGCACGCGTGACTCGGCATCGGCGCGCATGGCGGCGAACGACTTGCGCGAAAGCGCCGCTGCGACTTCCTCGCGCTTGACTTCAATGATCTGGTTCAGGATGTCGGACATGGGGCTTTCAGCTTGACAGTGACTTGGTGGCAGCCACCAGATGCGCCAGCTTGGCCTTGGCCGCCCCGGACTCGATGGACGCGCGGGCTTTGTCCACGCCGTCCTTGATGTTGGTGGTGACGTTGGCCGCATAAAGCGCCACGCCAGCATTGAGGATGACAATGTCGCGCGCTGCCCCGGGCTGGTTGTTCAGCACCCCCAGAAGCATCTCGCGTGACTGATCGGGCGTGTCGACACGCAGCGCGCGGTTGCTGGCCATGGGCAGGTTGAAGTCTTCGGGGTGAATCTCGTATTCAGTGATCTCGCCGTTCTTGAGTTCGCCCACCTGAGTCGCCGCGCCCATGCTCACCTCGTCCATGCCGTCTTTGCCGTAGACCACGACGGCATGCTCGGCGCCCAACCTTTGAAGGGCGCGGATCTGGATGCCCACAAGGTCAGGGTGAAACACCCCCATGAGAATGTTGGGCGCATCGGCGGGATTGGTCAGCGGCCCAAGAATATTGAAGATGGTGCGCACGCCCAGTTCCTTGCGCACGGCCGCCACGTTCTTCATGGCCGGGTGGTGATTGGGCGCAAACATGAAGCCCACGCCCACCTCGGTGATGCATTTGGCAATCGCTTCGGGCGACAGGTTGATGTTGATGCCCAGGCTCTCCAGCACATCGGCGCTGCCGGACTTGCTGCTGACGCTGCGCCCGCCATGCTTGCTGATCCTTGCGCCCGCCCCGGCCGCCACAAACATCGAGCAGGTCGAGATGTTGAAGGTGTGGGAGCCGTCCCCGCCTGTGCCCACAATATCCACCAGGTTCGTCTTGTCGGCCACATGCACCTTGGTGGAGAACTCCCGCATCACTTGGGCCGCTGCGGTGATCTCGCCAATGGTTTCCTTCTTGACGCGCAGGCCGGTGATCAGCGCGGCCATCATGACGGGCGACATCTCGCCGCCCATGATCATGCGCACGACCTTGAGCATTTCGTCGTGAAATATCTCGCGGTGCTCGATGGTGCGCTGAAGCGCTTCCTGGGGTGTGATGGGCATGGCAGGTTCCTGGTGTCAGTGAACAGGATTGTCTGTCAAAGCGAGTTTCAGGCCGAAGCCAATGAACATGGCGCCGGCCGCTCGCTCAAGCCCCTGCATGCCACGCTGCACAGCGCCAACGCGGCCGGCCAGCCAGGCGGCAGCCAGCGCCCACGCGATGTTGACCCACAGGCCGTTGAAGTTGAACACCAGCCCCAGAAACAGGAACGCAAGGGTTTTGGACGCCACACCCGGCGGGATGAACTGGGGCAGGAAGGCCAGGAAGAACAGCGCCACCTTGGGGTTGAGCGCATTGGTCCAGAAGCCCTGGAAAAAGACGCGCTTGAAGTCCGGCGCGCTGTCAGCCGGCAGGCCTGCCGCATCCAGCACCATGCCGCCAGGCCTGCGAGCAAACAGCATGCTGGCACCCACCCAGACGAGGTAGGCGGCCCCGGCCCACTTGAGCACCGTAAACGCGGTGGCTGAGGCCGCCATCAGTGCACTCACACCCAGCGCCGCTGCCGCAATGTGCACAAAGCAGCCCGCTGTAATCCCGCAGGCCGCCACCACGCCCGCGCGCACGCCAGACCGCAAGGCATGGGTCACGATGTACAGCACATCCGGCCCGGGCGTGAGGTTCAGCAGGATGCCGGCCGCCGCAAACAGCAGGAGATGGTCAATGCCCAACACAAGAACCCTCTAGGCCTTGAAGTAGTCACGGATGGCGGCAATGGCGCGGTGCACGCCTGCTGCGTCCACATCCAGGTGAGTCACAAACCGCAACCGGTACAGCCCGGTCGAAAGAATGCCGTGCGCCGCCAGATAAGGGATCAGGCCGGCCGAGCGTTCGCGCGCGACGCCGGTCAGGTCCACAAAAAGCATGTTGGACTGCGGCGTCTCGATCTGCACGCCCTCCAGACCCGCCAAGCCTTCAGCCAGCTGCGCGGCCAACGCATGGTCCTGCGCCAACCGGTCGATGTTGTGATCCAGCGCATACGAGGCCGCAGCCGCCAGCACGCCGGACTGGCGCATGGCGCCGCCAGCCATCTTGCGCACGCGATGCGCCCGCGCAATGAACTCGCGCGAGCCACACAGGGCCGAGCCCACCGGCGCGCCCAAACCCTTGCTGAAGCAGACCGACACACTGTCAAAGCATTGCGCGATGCGCCGTGCTTCCGTCCGGGCATCGCTCCCCGTCAGCGCGGCCTGCGCCGTTGCCGCGTTGAACAGCCGCGCCCCGTCCAGATGTCGGTTGAGCCCTTTGCTGGCGGCGAGCGCCGTCGCCTGCTGCACATAGTCAAACGGCAGCAGCTTGCCGCCCAGTGTGTTTTCCAGCGCCAGCAAGCGGCTGCGCGCAAAGTGCGCGTCGTCAGGCTTGATGGCCGCTTCAATCTCGGCCAGCGCCAGCGACCCGTCCGCCTGGTGATTGAGCGGTTGCGGCTGAACGCTGCCCAACACGGCCGCACCGCCACCCTCCCAGCGGTAGCAGTGATTCATCTGGCCGACGATGTATTCATCGCCGCGCTGGCAATGGCTGAGGATCGCGCACAGGTTGCTTTGCGTCCCGGTGGGCACAAACAGCGCCGCCTCAAAACCGAGCATCGCTGCGATTTTTTCCTGCAGCGCGTTGACGCTGGGATCGTCGCCGAACACGTCATCGCCCAGCGGCGCGGCCAGCATGGCCTCACGCATGGCGGCGGTCGGCTGGGTCACCGTGTCGCTGCGAAGATCCACACGCCCTGCGGCGGCCGTTGCCATGGTCATACCTGCTCCAGAAAATTCTTCAACATGGCGTGGCCATGCTCAGTAAGGATGGATTCGGGATGGAACTGCACGCCCTGCACCGCCAGCTCCTTGTGCCGTACACCCATGATCTCGCCATCGTCCGTCCAGGCCGTCACCGCCAGTTCTGGCGGGCAGGACGAGCGCTCAATCGCCAGCGAGTGATAGCGGTTGACGGTGAACTGTTCCGGCAGCCCCGCAAACACACCCTCGCACGTGGTGGTGATCACGCTCGTCTTGCCATGCATCAGCTGTTGCGCGCGAATGACCTTGCCGCCAAAAGCAGCGCCAATGGCCTGGTGGCCCAGGCACACGCCCAACACAGGCAACTTGCCCGCAAAGTACTGAATGGCGGCCACAGAAATACCGGCTTCTGCGGGGGAGCATGGCCCCGGCGAGACAACGATGCGGTCAGCCCCGCGCGCAGCCAGCGCCTCCACCGTGATCTCGTCATTGCGGAACACCTCCACCTGCGCCCCCAGCTCACCGAAGTACTGGACGATGTTGTAGGTGAACGAGTCGTAGTTGTCGATCATCAAAACCTTGAGGTGGGCCATGGTTTACTCCATCCCTTCTTCGACCAGCTCGGACGCCCGCAGCAAGGCCCGGGCTTTGGCCTCCGTCTCTTTCCATTCCAGCTCGGGCACCGAATCAGCCACCACGCCGGCAGCGGCCTGCACATACAGAACCTGGTCCTTGATGACGCCGGTACGGATCGCAATCGCAACATCCATGTCGCCTGCAAAACTCAGGTAACCACATGCACCGCCATAGATGCCGCGCTTGGACGGCTCCAGCTGGTCAATCAGTTCCATTGCATGAACCTTGGGCGCGCCTGTGAGCGTGCCGGCCGGGAAGCTCGCCTTGAGCACGTCAATGCTGGTCATGCCGTCCAGCAGGATGCCTTCCACATTGCTCACGATGTGCATTACATGGCTGTAGCGCTCGATGGAGAAAGCCTCGGTCACCTTCACCGTGCCGGTCTTCGCGATCCTGCCAATGTCATTTCGCGCCAGGTCAATCAGCATCACATGCTCGGCGCGCTCTTTGGCGTCGTGCAGCAGTTCATGCTCAATGGTTTTGTCCAACTCGGGCGTTGCGCCACGTGGGCGGGTGCCGGCCAGCGGGCGGATGGTGATCTTCTGGCCCTCGGGCGTCTTCTCCTGACGCACCAGGATCTCGGGCGACGCGCCCACCACATGGAAGTCCCCGAAGTGGTAGTAATACATATAAGGAGAAGGATTGAGCGAGCGCAGCGCCCGGTACAGCGACAGCGGCGATTCGGTGAACCTTTTCTTGATGCGCTGGCCCACCTGCACCTGCATGAAGTCGCCCGCCGCAATCAACTCCTTGGCCCGCTCAACGGCGGCAATGTAGTCGGCCTTGGCAAACTCGCGCTCCGACGGAAACGTCTGCGACTGCTTGATGACCGGCGCGCTCACCGAATATTTGAGTTGGTCCTTCAGTTCCCGCACACGCTTCTTCGCGTTGGAATAAGCCTCGGGCTGCGAGGGGTCTGCATAGACGATGAGGTAAAGCTTGCCCGACAGGTTGTCGATCACTGCCAGCTCTTCGCACTGCAGCATCAGCATGTCGGGGCAACCCAGCGTGTCGGGCGGGCAACTCGTCTCCAGCTTCTTTTCGATGTAGCGCACCGTGTCGTAGCCGAAGTAGCCGGCAAGGCCGCCGCAAAAGCGCGGCAGGCCGGGACGCAAGGCCACCTTGAAGCGCTGTTGGTAGGCCGCGATGAAATCCAGCGGGTTGCCCGGCGCCGTCTCCACCACGGCGCCATCCGTCACGACCTCCGACTTGGCCTCAGCACCAAAGCCAGTCGAGCGGATGAAGGTACGGGCCGGCAGCCCGATGAAACTGTAGCGGCCAAACCGCTCACCGCCCACCACGGACTCCAGCAGAAAGCTGTACTTGCCGCCATCCTTGGAATGCGCAAGCTTCAGATACAGGGACAACGGGGTTTCAAGATCGGCAAAGGCCTCGGCCATCAGCGGGATGCGGTTGTAGCCTTGCAGGCTCAGGCTTTTGAATTCAAGTTCGGTAATCACGGCGAGACGCCTTTCAGGCAGGTGCGGGCCGCATTTGCAGTTTCGGCAGCCCGGGCGGCACAGGGGCCACCTTCATTCACGAGGAGCCCCGAAGTTTTCCGGAGCGCGGTACACGGTTGGCCCGTGTAAATCAGCAACGCACAGCGACGGGCGGACGCCAGGGCCAGGCTCCCCGGTCGCTGAAACCTGTGAGGGTGGTGCGGTGAATGAACATCGATGAAGTGTAGCAAACGCGGCGCTTCAGCCCCCTGCTCGCATGGTCGCGAAAACCCTGTTGCATCAGCACCCAACGATCGCAACAATAAGAAAAGTGCACGACCGTACTATTTCTGGAGATAACACAATGAACTCAATCATCAAATGGGCCGCAACCGCCAGCTTGTGCCTGGCCAGCGCGAGCGTCATGGCAGCCACGATCGATGTCGCGGGCGTGAAGCTGGAAGACACCGCATCTGTGGCCAACAACACCCTGCAACTCAACGGCGCCGGCGTGCGCTACAAAGCCATTTTCAAGGTCTACACGGCCGGGCTTTACCTGAGCAAGAAAGCCGCAACAACGGAGGAAGTCCTGGCGGCCCCCGGGGCCAAGCGCATGTCCATCACCATGCTGCGGGAGATTGACTCGGCCGAGCTGGGCAAGCTCTTTTCGCGAGGGATGGAAGACAACATGGACAAGGCGGCCTTCTCCAGGGTCGTGCCGGGCGTCATGCGCATGAGCCAGATCTTCTCTGACTACAAAAAGCTGCAGGCCGGCGACAACTTCCTGGTTGACTACCTCCCGGGCACCGGGACGATCATCACCGTCAAGGGCAAGCAGCAGGGTGAGCCCTTCAAGGAAGCGGAGTTTTTCAACTCCTTGATGCTGATCTGGCTGGGCAAGTCGCCCGCCGACTACAAGCTCAAGGACGCGCTGCTGGGCCGTCCATCCTGAGGTCCGCCAGCGAATCAACAAAACCGTCCGCATCCACGCCGCGTACCGGCTCGCCGTGGTTGTAGCCATAGGTCACCAGCACCACAGGGCAGCCGGCTGCTCGCGCTGCCTTGGCGTCGTTGCTGGAGTCGCCAATCATCAAGGTCTTCTGCGGCGCAGTGCCCAGGGCTTCGCAGGTTTTCAGCAGCGGCATCGGGTCGGGCTTTTTGCGCTCGAAGGCGTCGCCGCCAAAAACCTGGTTGAAAAAACCGTCCAGCCCTTTCTCCGCAAGCAGCGTGGGCACAAAGGCCCCAGGTTTGTTGGTCAGGCAAGCCAGTTTGAGGCCGCGCGCCTGCAGCTTGCGCAAGCCCTCAATCACACCGGGGAACACCGCCGAGTGCTTGCCGTTGATGACGGCGTAGTGCTTTTGGTAGCTCTGGAAAGCATGCTCGAAATCGGGCTCCGGCGGCCCGCCCGAATGCGCCAATACGGAGCGGATCAGGTGCCCCGATCCCTTGCCGACCAGCAGCACAATGGTGGAGCGGTCCACCCCGGGCAGCGCCAGGTCGGCCATCATGAGGTTGATGGCAGCATCAAAGTCGCCCATGGTGTCCACCATGGTGCCGTCCAGGTCGACGATGACCGCTTCAATTCCGGCAAACACAGGGTTGGCTGCGTTCATGCGCGCTCTACCTGCGCAGGGCTCAGTGCAACGCGCATTGCGTCAATCACCGACCTGTAGTCCGGCTTGCCGAAAATCGCGCTGCCGGCCACAAACGTGTCGGCGCCGGCCGCTGCCACCCGGGCGATGTTGTCGGTCTTGATGCCGCCGTCCACCTCAAGCCGGATGTCCTTGCCGCAGGCGTCAATGCGCTTGCGGGCGTCCTCGATCTTGCGCAGCGCCGAGTCGATGAAGCTCTGGCCGCCAAAGCCCGGGTTGACGCTCATGATCAGGATCAGGTCGATGTCGTCAATCACCCAGTCCAGCACGTCCATGGTCGCTGCCGGGTTGAACACCAGGCCGGCCTTGCAGCCCTTGGACTTGATGGCCTGCACGCTGCGGTGCACATGGCCTGAAGCGTCGGGGTGAAAGCTGATGAAGTCGGCGCCTGCTTCGGCAAAGGCGGCGGCCAGTGCGTCTACTGGCTGCACCATCAGGTGCACGTCCACCGGCACCGCCACGCCCGCAACGGTTTTTGCATGGGGCTTCAGGGCCTGGCAGATCATCGGGCCGAAGGTCAGGTTGGGCACGTAGTGGTTGTCCATCACGTCGAAATGGATCCAGTCGGCGCCGGCGGCGATGACGTTTTTGACCTCGTCGCCCAGACGGGCAAAGTCGGCCGACAGGATGGACGGGGCGATGCGGAAGGTATTGCTCATGCGCTCATTTTGGCAGGATGGCAACCCCCCTTGCAAACGGACAATGCATGCGCGGTAGGATGCCGTGATGCCCAAATATCAGTTCAACGTGGACGTCACGCCGCAATACCTGCCCGAGCAGTCGGCACCGGGCGAGGACATCTACGGCTTCTCCTACACCATCACCATCACCAACACGGGCGAGTCGCCCGCGCAGCTCATCTCGCGGCACTGGTTCATCACCGATGCCGCCGGTCACACCGAAGAAGTCAGGGGCCTGGGCGTGGTGGGCCACCAGCCGCTGCTCAAGGCGGGCGAGTCCTTCCAGTACACCAGCGGCTGCCGGCTGCGCTCGGCCAGCGGCACCATGCGCGGCAGCTACTTTTGCGTGGCGGAGGATGGCGAGCGCTTTGAGGCGCCCATCCCCCTCTTCGTGCTGGAAGCAACGGGCGGGGCCGGCGCGCCTGCCCGCGTGCTCCACTGACGATGGCACCGAGGCCCGACCTCAATAGCCTTCTTGCCAGCCTGGACGCCGATGCGCCGCTGGCCGACCGCCACCTCTGGCTGATCGCGCTGTGCGACTGGATCCGCGGCAACGAGGGGTCGGTGCCCGCTTCGGTCAACCGCGTGCAGCTCTTCCTGCAGGCCGTGCAGGCCCGGCCCGACGCACAGACCCGCTTGCAGGCCTGGTGGAAAAAGCTGGTGCAGACGGTCGACATGACCACCCTCCTGGCTGACTTCGGCTTCGCGCCGCGCACCGCCTTCACCAGCGAGCTGGCCGGGCGGTTGCGCCGCAAGATGCTGCCCGGCACGCCCGAGACCATTGACGCGTCCGAGCTCTTTTTGCTGGCCCTGCCCGGCACGTTTGACGCGCAGTGGATCGCCGCGCTGGACGCCGCCACCCTCGCCGGCCTGGCCGGCGTGTTGAGCGAACACCCCGCCGCCAGCGGCTGGCACTGGGAGCATGTGACGCTGGAGGCCATCACCTTTTGCGCCAGCCAGATCAGCGCCACCGGATTTGCCGCCGAGCTGCGCTTGCGCATGAGTGAGGAAGCCCGCAACGCCCAGCCTTTTCACGCGCTGGTGGCAGACGTGCAGACGTTGCGCGAACAGATCAACCGCCTGCCCCGCGATGCCTACGCCGAATCGCCCGAACTGCAGGCCGCCGCCCAGCAATTGCGCGAGCGGCTGGACGCCTGCCGCCACGCAGCCGCCACCGTCTACGCCCACCTGGAAGACAACGGCATCTCCGTGGGCCTCGTATTCCGCCTGCGGCAGTTGCGCGAACGCGTGCTGCGCATCCGCGAGCTGATGGACTGTCTGCTGTCGCCCTCGCCCACCGTGAGCGCGGCCAAACTGATCTCGCACCTGGTGGTGGTGGGCCGGGAGCGCAGCAGCGTGCGGGCGCTGGTGGCTTCCAACTCCTCCCTGCTGGCCGCCAAGATGGCCGAGCGCAGCGCCGAGACCGGGGAACACTACATCACCCGCACCCGGGGCGAGTACCGAGAAATGCTGGCCAAGGCGGCAGGCGGCGGCGCGGTCACGGCGCTCACCACCTGGCTCAAATTTCTGCTGGGCGCAGCCGCATTGGGCGCTTTCTGGGGCGGGGTGTGGGCCGGCGCCATGTACTCGGCCAGCTTTGTCTTCATCCAGCTCATGCACTGGACGCTGGCCACTAAACAGCCAGCCATGACGGCGCACGTCATGGCCATCAAGCTGCGCGACCTGAGCTCCGGCGAGGCGGTGGAAGAGTTTGTGGATGAAGTGGCCAACCTGGTGCGCTCGCAAGTGGCGGCGGTCGCAGGCAACGTGGGTATGGTCACGCCGGTGGTGCTGCTCATCAGCTGGCTGCTGTCGTCGGCCACCGGCCAGGTGATGATCGACCAGCAGCACGCGGCCGAGGTGTTCGAGTCGCTCAGTGTGCTCAACCCGAGCACCTTGCTGTTTGCCGCTTTCACCGGGGTGCTGCTGTTTGCCGCCAGCATGATTGCCGGCTGGGCCGAGAACTGGTTCGTGCTGCACCGGCTGGACTCGGCCCTGCGCTACAACCCGCGCATCACACGAGTGCTGGGCCGGGAACGCGCAGCGCGCTGGGCCGGCTTCATGCGGCGCAATGTGTCGGGCTTTGCGAGCAACATCTCGTTGGGTTTCATGCTGGGGCTGGTGCCGCCGGTGCTGGCTTTTTTCAGCCTGGGCCTGCAGGCGCGGCACGTCACTCTGTCGACGGGGCAACTGGTGGCGGCGGCCGCCGCCTATGGGCCCGAGGTCTGGCGCATGCCGCAGTTGTGGTGGTGCGTGGCGGCCATTCCGCTGATCGGGGCCTTGAACCTTTCGGTCAGTTTTTACCTGGCGTTCCGGCTGGCCCTGCGCGCGCACAACGTGAGCGGCGTGGATCGTGCGCGTATCCGCAAAGCCATCTGGACCAGATGGCGGCGCAAGCCCGGCAGCTTTTTCGTCCCCACCTGAACACAAATCTTTACTGGCTTTGTCCTACAGTACCAGGGGGAGGCGCCACGCATACTCCCGGGCATGAGTGAAATCATGAGCATCTGGGCAGAGTGGCTCAAGCCATCGGCTGGCCTGCCCACGGTGCAATGGTCCCTGCTGCTGGCCCTTGCCGCAGCGGTGGGCCACCTGGTTCAGCGATACACCGGCCTGCCCAAGGTCGTCGGCTATGCGCTGGTTGGCACCTTTGCGGGCTTTGCCGGCTTCAGCGGCGCGGCCTGGCCGCTGCAGGGCATCGGCCTTTTCCTTCTTGAGCTGGGCGTGGCTGTGGTGTTGTTTGAAGCCGGCGGGCGCATCCCGTTGCGCTGGTTCCGGCACAACCCGATGGTGCTGGTGCAAAGCCTGACCGAATCAGCCATCACTTACTTCCTGGTCTTTTGGACTCTGGAGTGGATGGGCGTGCGCGAGGCCGTGGCGTCACCGCTTGCCATCATCTCGATTGCTGCCTCGCCGGCCGTACTGGCGCGGGTGGTGATGGACACCCGCGCCTCAGGCCCCGTCACCGAGCGCGCGCAGGTACTGGCCACACTGAGCACGCTGTACGCGCTCACGCTGGGCAGCGCGAAGGCCGGCCTCATGAACCGCGCGCACGAGATGAGCGACACCGTCTACCCCGTGCTGGTGGTGCTGGGCCTGTCCATCGTGGTGGGCGCCGTGCTGGCGCTGGCGCTGCGGTCGGCGCTGCGCTTCATGAGCCCGACCAGCGAGAACACCTCCATCCTGCTGCTCGCGCTGATTGCTGCGGGCACGGCCCTGGCCGCGCACTTCGGCGGCTCGGCGCCGTTGGCGGCCCTGCTGGGCGGCATGCTGCTCAAGCAGCTCAACCCGCGCCCCTGGTCCTGGCCGCGCCAGATGGGCACGGCCTCCTCGCTGCTCACCATGCTGATGTTCGTGCTGGTGTCGGTGGTGTCGGCGCAGGCCGACTGGAGCCTGCCGGTGGCTACCATCGTGGTGGCGCTGGTGGCCGCGCGGGCCGTGGCCAAGATCGCCGGTGTAGCCGTGGCCAACGTGGGCAGTGGCGCCAGCCTGACCCAGGCGCTGTGGGTCGGCTGCGCGCTCGCGCCCATGTCGTCGGTAGCGCTTTTGATCGTGTCGCAGTTCGTTGCTTCGTCCCTTACCCAGGGGCCGGGGATTGCGCGCATCGCGCTGCCCGCGATTTTGTTGATGGAGATTCTGGGCGCGGTGATTGCCACCATCGCCCTCCACCGCGCCGGCGAAAGCTCCAAGCCCTGGGAGCCGCAGCCGCTGGCCCCTGCACTCAATGGAGAAGCGCGTGACAGCCGCTGAACGCAGCGCCCCCGAAGCGCTGGAGCCCTTCCAGAAGTCTGATGCGCTGTCTCTTGGCGTGGAACTGGAGCTGCAGCTCGTCAACACCCATGACTACGACCTCGCGCCGTACGCCGCCGACATGCTGCGCCTGATGGAGAAGATCCCGCTGCCCGGCAGCGTGGTGCCCGAGATGACCTCCAGCATGATCGAAATTTCCACCGGCATCTGCCAGAGCGCACCCGAGGTGCTGGGCCAACTGACGCAGATCCGCGACGCACTGACCAAAAGCGCCGACAAACTCAACATCGCGGTGGTGGGCGGCGGCACGCACCCGTTCCAGCAATGGCACGAGCGCCGCATCTACGACAAGCCGCGCTTTCGCGAGCTGTCCGAGCTGTACGGTTACCTGTCCAAGCAGTTCACCATCTTTGGCCAGCATGTGCATGTGGGCTGCCCTGACGCTGACAGTGCGCTGTTGATGCTGCACCGCATGTCGCGCTACATCCCGCACTTCATTGCGCTGTCGGCCTCGTCGCCTTATGTGCAGGGGCAGGACACGGCGTTTGACTCGGCCCGGCTCAACTCGGTGTTTGCCTTTCCGTTGTCGGGCCGCGCACCGTTTGCGCTGACCTGGGACGAGTTCACGGTGTACTTCAACAAAATGACCCGCACCGGCGTGGTCAAGAGCATGAAGGATTTTTACTGGGACATCCGGCCCAAGCCGGAGTTCGGCACCATCGAGATCCGCGTGTTCGACACGCCCCTGACCGTCGGCCGCGCCGCCGCGCTGTCGGGTTACGTGCAGTCGCTGGCCCGCTGGTTCCTGCACGAAGAGCCCTTCATTCCCACGGAAGACGATTACCTCGTCTACACCTACAACCGCTTTCAGGCCTGCCGATTCGGGCTGGAGGCGGTGTATGTGGACCCTGCGACCGGCGAGCACATGGCGCTGCGCGACCACATCCTGCACACCATGGACCAGATCGGCCCGCATGCCGGACCGCTGAATGCAAGCAGCGGCATCCACCTCTTGCGCAGCAGCGTGGAAGTATCGAACAACGACGCGCGCTGGTTGCGGGAGAAGCAGGCGCAAGAGCGCTTGCTCGCAGAAGTCATCCGCCAGGCCGCTTTGAAATTCAAAGGCTTGTAAAAGATACCCGGGCATCGGAAGACCGCAACCGTCGCCGCAGTGAAGCGCCCACAGACACACCCACAGCCTTGCGCGAGGTACAGGCGCTGCTGTCGACCATTCATGACGCAAGGCCAAGCGCCTCGGCTATAACCGTCGGTATGGGTGAATTCGATTTGATTGAGCGCTTTTTCAAACGGCCTGTCACAAGGGCGGCCCTGGGCGTGGGCGACGACTGCGCCTTGCTGCAACCTGCGCCCGGCATGCAGCTGGCGATTTGCAGCGACATGCTGGTGGAAGGCCGGCACTTTCTGTCCACGGTGGACCCGATCAAACTCGGCCACAAAGCATTGGCCGTCAACCTCAGCGACCTGGCAGCCTGTGGCGCGCGCCCGCTGGCCTTCACGCTGGCCCTGGCCATGCCGCGCGCAGACCCGGCCTGGCTGGCCCCGTTCTCCCGCGGGCTGCTGGCGCTGGCTGATGCACACGAGTGCGAGCTCATCGGCGGCGACACGACGCAGGGGCCGCTCAACATCTGCATCACTGCGTTTGGCGAAGTGCCGCCAGGCCAGGCCTTTCTGCGCAGCGGCGCAAGGGCAGGCGACGACATCTACGTCAGCGGCACGTTGGGCGACGCGCGGCTGGCCCTGGAAGTGTTTCGCGGCAAAGCCTCCATTAGCGCCGCCTTGTTTGAGGACTGCCGTGCCCGCATGGAGCAGCCCACGGCCCGCATCGCGCTAGGCCTGGCGTTGCGCGGCATTGCGAGCGCGGCCATTGATGTGAGCGACGGCCTGCTGGGGGACCTGGGCCACATCCTCAAAGCCTCCGGTGTGGGCGCCGAAATAGACACTGCCACCACAACCACGCTGCTGGCTGCGAGCCGCCATGCCAACTGGCCGCAGGCCAACCTGGGCGGGCTTGAATTGCTTGAGCTGGTGCTGGCCGGCGGCGACGACTACGAGCTGGTGTTCACCGCGCCCGTTGCAGCAAGGGATGCAGTCCTCGCAGCATCAGGCGAGGCATCAACGCCCGTCACCCGCATCGGCACCGTGCAACCTGAGGCCGGCCTGCGGCTGCTTGACGCACGGGGCCGCGCGCTGACTCACCGCTTCGCCTCGTTTGACCACTTCGCCTGACACAATATTCAGCAAAGAACTCCGGAGACAAGACATGAAGCATTTCATCCGCGCGCTGGCTGCACTGGCCGCAAGCGTCACACTGCTGGCCGCCCCGGCCTCGGCGCAAAGCGACTACCCCAACAAACCGATCCGCGTCGTGGTGACCTTTCCGCCCGGCGGCAGCACCGACGTGGTGATGCGCATGCTGGTGCCGCGCCTGACTGAAAAACTGGGCCAGCAGATCGTGGTGGACAACCGGCCAGGCGCTGGCGGGAACATCGGCCTGGCGATAGTTGCCAAAGCACCTGCCGACGGCTACACGATCGGCGTGGGCGCGGCAGGCGGGCTCTCGGCCAACGTCAGCCTCTACCCCAACATGCCGTTCGACCCGGCGCGTGATTTCAAACCAGTGACGATGGTGGCGGCGATCCCCTTTGTCATCGTCGGCCACCCGACACTTGCCGCCAGAAACCAGCGCGAATTGCTCGCGCTGGCCAAGGCCACGCCGGCGAAACTGTCCATTGGCCACGGCGGCAACGGCACGGCCATGCACTTGTCAGCGCAGCTCTTCAGCCAGATGTCGGGCGTGCAGTTTGTGGAAGTGGCGTACAAGGGCTCGGGCCCGGCGGCACTGGACGTGCTGGGCGGGCAGGTTCCGCTGGCGGTGGTGGACCTGCCGTCGGCGCTGCAACAGATCAAGGCGGGCAAGCTGATTGCCTACGCCGTGACCAGCCCACAGCGCCTGCCCATGCTGCCCGATGTGCCGACAGTCGCCGAAGCCGGCTTGCCGGGCTATGACTCCACCGGTTGGTTCGGCGTGGTTGCACCCGCCGGCACGCCCCCAGCCGTGATCGCCAGGCTGAATGCCGAGATCACCGCCGCCCTGAACGACAACGACATCAAGACCAACATGCGCAACCTGGGCGTGGAGCCCGCACCCGGCACACCGGCAGAGTTCGAGGCTTACATCAAGTCCGAGACGGTCAAATGGGGCAAGGTCATCAAGACCTCGGGGATGAAGCTTGACTGATCCGGCCTCGCACCCGGACCTGCAGACACCCGTGCTGATCGTCGGCGCCGGCCCGGTGGGCCTGACGCTGGCCATGGACCTGGCCTCGCGCGGCATTGCGGTGGTGGTGGCCGAAACCCGTGCGTATGCCGAGCCGCCCAATGTGAAATGCAACCATGTGGCCGCCCGCACCATGGAGCAGTTTCGCCGCCTGGGGGTGGCGCAGAAAGTGCGTGATGCAGGCCTGCCCGCCGACTACCCCAACGATGTGGTGTTTCGCACCAGCGCTACCGGCCTTGAGCTCACCCGCATTCCCATTCCCTGCCGGCGCGACCGCTACACCGAGACGCAGGGGCCGGACGCCTGGTGGCCCACGCCCGAGCCGCCGCACCGCATCAACCAGCTGTTTCTTGAGCCCATCCTGCTGGCCCACGCGGCCTCACTCGCAGGCGTGACGCTGCTCAACCGCACGCAGATTGAAAGCTTCAGCCAGGATGAAGGCGGCGTCACCGCCACCGTCAAAGACCTGGAAACCGGCGCCACCCGCCAAATCCGCTGCAGCTACCTGGCCGGCTGCGACGGCGGCAGCTCGGCTGTGCGCAAACAGATCGGCGCCAAGCTCGAAGGCACGGCCGTGATCCAGCGCGTGCAGTCCACCTACATCAGCGCGCCGCAACTGGCCGCGATGATGCCGGGCAAACGCGCCTGGGCGTACTACTCGGTCAACCCGCGCCGCTGCGGCACCATGTTTGCCATTGACGGGCTGTCCACCTGGCTGGTGCACAACCACCTCAATGCGGACGAGCCGGAATTTGACTCGGTGGACCGCGACCAGTCCATCCGCGAGATCCTGGGCGTGGGGCCTGACTTCACCTGGGAAGTGATCAGCAAGGAAGACTGGGTGGGCAGGCGCCTGGTGGCCAACCGGTTTCGCGACCGCCGCGTCTTCCTG
This sequence comes from Ramlibacter sp., assembly GCA_014376765.1. GTDB lineage: Bacteria > Pseudomonadota > Gammaproteobacteria > Burkholderiales > Burkholderiaceae_C > JACMQX01. The sequence continues at coordinate 16,987 of JACMQX010000138.1, forward strand.
GCGGGGGACGCCGCCCACCTGTGGGTACCGTATGCCGGCTTTGGCATGAATGCCGGCATTGCAGACGCGACCAACCTGGCGTGGCTGCTGGCTGCGCGGCTGTCTGGCTGGGCCGATGAGCGGATCCTGGACGCCTACGAAGCCGAGCGCCAGCCCATCACGCAGCAGGTCTCGCAGTTCGCCATGGACCATGCGCAAAAAATGATCAAGGCCCGCCGCGCCGTGCCAGCCAACATCGAAGCGCCCGGCCCGGAAGGCGATGCGCTGCGCGCCGAAGTCGGGCAGGAAGCGTATGAACTCAACGTGCAACAGTTCTGCTGCGCGGGCCTGAACTTCGGCTACTACTACAGCGGCTCGCCGATCATCGTGGACGACGGCGAGGCCGCGCCCGCCTACACCATGGGCAGCTTCACGCCGTCGACGGTGCCGGGCTGCAGGGCGCCGCACTTCTGGCTGGCGGACGGCCGCTCGCTGTATGACGCGTTCGGGCCCGGCTACACGCTGCTGCGCCTGGACGCGGAGGTGGACGTGTCGGGGTTGGTGCAGGCTGCCAGCGCCTGCGGCCTTCCGTTGACAGTGCTGGATGTGGTTGCGCCGGCCTCACCGGACTCGCCGCCAGCCTACCGCCACAAACTCGTGCTGTGCCGCGCCGACCAGCACGTGGTCTGGCGCGCAGACCAACTGCCTGCTGATGCCGGTGACTTGGTGGAGGTCCTGCGAGGCGCCAGGCAGCATGCCTGCGCTTGACGGCATGGATGGTTAACATCCCTGCAGACATGGACGACGCAGCCCCCGCCCTCAACCCCTCGGTCCGCCCGCCGGTGCGCCGGCCCAACCTGCGCTTTTTGCTGTCGCACCCGGCGCACTTCATTGCTTTAGGTTTTGGTTCGGGCCTCTCGCCCATTGCACCCGGCACCTCCGGCACGCTGTGGGCCTGGGTCGCCTACCTGGTGATGCAGCGCTGGCTGGACACGGAGCAAATTGGCTGGGTGATCGCCGCCTCGCTGCCGATTGGCTGGTGGGCCTGCACCGTCACCGCCCGGAACATGCGGGTCATGGACCCGGGCAACATCGTGTGGGACGAGGTGGCCGCCTTCTGGCTCGTACTGTGGCTCGTCATGCCGGCCGGCCTGACCGGGCAAATTGTGGCCTTCGCGCTGTTCCGTTTTTTTGACGCCGTCAAACCCGGCCCGGTGGCCTGGGCAGACGAGCTGTTCCACGGCTTCAACGCCAAAGGCGGCTTCGGCATCATGTTTGACGACCTGGTCGCCGCGTTCTGCACGCTCGTGGTGATTGCCCTGTGGAGATTTGCATGAACTCATTGCCGCTGTGCGAACAGCTGGCCGCGCGCCTCCTGGCCAAAGGCTGGATGCTGTCGACGGCTGAAAGCTGCACCGGCGGTCTGATCGCCTCTGCGTGTACCGACCTGGCTGGCTCCAGTGCCTGGTTTGATTGCGGCTTCATCACGTACTCGTACAACGCCAAGACCGCGATGCTGGGCGTGGCCGCCGAGCTTTTGGTCCAGCAAGGCGCCGTCAGCGAGCCGGTGGCCTGCGCCATGGCGCTGGGCGCATTGACCCGTTCGCGGTCGCGGGTGGCTGTGGCCGTGACCGGCGTGGCCGGCCCGGCGGGCGGTACAGCGGACAAACCGGTGGGCACCGTCTGGTTCTGCTGGAATGTAGACGGCCAGATCACCGCGGAGCGCATGCACTTTGATGGCGACCGGGGGGCCGTGCGGAGTCAGACCGTTGAGCATGCGCTGCGCAAACTGCTGGTCCTGCTCGGCCCGGCCGTCTAAATACTTCATCCCTTCGGGTGAAGGGACGACCGCGCCCTTTCACGCCGCAACAAACTTGGCCAACGGCCGCCGTGGTGTTGCTGGCACCTGTGCCTTGGTGTAACCCAGCCGGACAAACATCTGCAGTGTTTCATCACCCGCGGACCGCGGCGCCCCTTTGCCCAGCATCAGCTGGTGGGCCCGCTCGAAATGCGGCTGCATCTCGGCAAACTCCTGCAAGGCCTGGCTCATGGGGTGCACGCCCAAGCCCATTTCGGTGGCCTTGAGCTGCATTCGCACATAGGCCCGCCCGGCACGCACCTGCTCGCTGCGACTGTTGCCCGCAGTGCTCAGCCAGGCAAAGCCCATCGCGCTGCGGCTGTGGCCCGAGAACCGGTCCATCGCCGCCTTGTAGCCGGGGCTGCCCTCGGCAGGCGGTGCATTTCGGTCGAACATGCCAGCGGTGTCGGCCAGCCGGATGAACGGGGAGTTCAGGGAAATACCGTCGCGGTGCTTGAGGATTTCACGCGGCCCAACGCGGGTCAGGCGGATGCTCTCCATCATCGTGCGCGGCGTCAGCAACTCCACCTTCGCAGACTCCCAGCACAGCTCGCGCAAGGCCGGCAGGCGGGCCGGCTCCACCGAGCCGCCTGGCAGCAAGCCGGCTGCGGCGGCGCTGGCCATCAGGGTTTGCAGGTCGGCCGCCGAGACAGCACGTGCCGTATCGAAATCGCTCTTCGGCGTGCGGCGCTTCAGGATCTGGCCGAACAGCGGATCGGCCACGGCGCCCCCGCGCAGCACGATTCGCGCTACCGGCCGCCTGTCCCAGCCCTTCAGGCTGGCGGGAAGCTCGCCTTGCGGCCAGAGCGTCACTTCGGCGGCCAGGCCCTGTTGCGCCAGCGCGACCACCAGCAGTTCTAGAAAGGCGCCATGGCCAATCAGAATCTGCCGCCCGAGCGGGTCCGTTTCTGGCAGCACCCGCGTGGGATCGGTGAACAGCGTGATGACGCCGCTTTCGCGCAAGTCGACCTGCCAGGGCTGCAGGTTGTGCGGATTGGGCGCGGTGATTGCATAGGCCAGCGCACGGCGGCGCGGGTCGGTTTCGCCCACAGGGCCCTCCCAGGCTTGCACCGCGCCGGCCGGAAAAGTGCTTGACCAGACACCGCCTGCGGCGACAGTCGCCACACTGGCTGCAGCGATGGCGCCGCCCCCGGCGACCCAGATAAATTTGCGCCGGTTCATGATGCGCTCCCTGAAAGTGATTGCGTGGCGAACGTGCTGCCGGCATGGGGCCGATCCAGCAGTTCGAGTTCGTTCAGCGCGGCGCGCACCGCTTCGTCCAGGGCGTATGCGGTTCGTCGCCGATGAGCTCCGTCATGCGCGTGTTCACCAGCGCATGGGGGGTGCGCCACAGGTAGCGCATCTCGCACAGGGAAGCTACGGTCGGCAAGGCCAGGCCCACCAGAGCCGCGCTGCCGAATTGCCCGCAAGCGCCCGCGGGCGCCGAGGATGAGAAGCGTTGATGAATTCATGAAGTGTCCTGTCTGAAATAATTTGCGGTGAGGTGATTGTGAAAATTCCAGCGCTATTCGACAATTGGCTGGATGTCCATACCAGCTATTCAAATGTGAATACCAGAACATGAACACCGACTTCGACTGGAACCTGATCCGCTCCTTCCTTGCCGCGCTGGACCATGGCAGCCTGCTGGGCGCAGCGCGCGCCTTGAACACCAGCCAGCCGACGCTGGGCCGCCACGTGGCTGCGCTGGAGGAGCAGCTGGGCTCCGTGCTGTTTGAGCGCACGGGGCGCGGCCTGGTGCCAACCGACATGGCGCTGCGGCTGGCCGAGTTCGGGCGCGCGATGGAAAGCGGCGCGCACCAGCTGGCGCGCAATGCCTCGGGCGCAGAGGGCGCGGTTCTGGGCACGGTACGCATCACGGCCAGCCAACCGGTAGCCTGCATCCTGCTGCCTCCCGTGCTGGCGCAGATGCGGATTGCCCTGCCGCAGGTGCAGGTGGAACTGGTGTCAAGCAACGCGGTGAACAACCTGCTGCGCCGCGAGGCGGACATCGCCCTGCGCATGGTGCAGCCGGTGCAGTCCAGCCTGGTGACCAAACGCATCGCCAAAATCACGCTGGGTGCTTATGCCCACCGCGACTACCTGCGCCGCCGCGGCATCCCCCAACGGCTGGAGGACCTGGCCGGCCATGACCTGATTGCCGATGACCGCGATGAGAGCGTGCTGCGCGCCATGACCGCGATGGGGCTGCCCGTGACCAAGGAGTCCTTCGTGCTGCGCACCGACGACCTGGTCGCGCACTGGGCTGCGATCCGCGCCGGGCTGGGAATCGGCTTCATTGCGGACTATGTGGCGCGGGCCGACAACCAGGTGCAGGCCGTGCTGCCCATGCTGAAGATTCCGCCGCTTCCCATCTGGCTGACCGTTCACCGGGAAATCCGTACCAACCTGCGCATTCGCGCGGTGTACGATTTTCTGTCGCACGCCATCCCCAAGGCTGTGTGAAAGGCGCACATGCACCCGAATGAAAAGACCCTGCACAAGTTCTACACCGCCTTTGCCGGCCTGGATGCAGACACCATGGCCACCTGCTATGCCGATGACGCCGTATTTGATGACGAGGTGTTCTCGCTGCGCGGCAAGCGGGAGGTCGCCGGCATGTGGGGCATGCTGTGCGACACGACCCGGGCCAAGGCGCGCGATGCGTGGAAGCTGGAGTTCAGCGGCATCGAGGCTGACGGCACCACGGGCAAGGCCCACTGGGATGCGCACTACCGTTTCAGCGCGACTGGCCGCAACGTGCTCAACCGCATTGATGCATCATTCAGCTTCAACCCGCAAGGGCTGATTGCCACGCACAGGGACCGCTTTGACTTCTGGGCCTGGTCGCGCCAGGCGCTGGGCACACCCGGCCTGTTGCTGGGCTGGACGCCGATGCTGCGCAACAAGGTGCGCGCCACAGCGGCCAACAATCTCAAAAAATACCTGGCTTCACGCCCCACCTCATGAACACCACTGCTACTGCACCAAACGCCTGGTTTGAAGGCTTTGAACAACGCCGCTTTGACCTGGCCGGCTCTGAAATCTTTGCGCGCACCGGGGGCAATGTCACCAAGCCTGCGCTGCTGCTGGTCCACGGTTTTCCGCAAACGCATGCCATCTGGCACCGCGTGGCCCGGGCGCTGATGAACGACTACTTCATCGTCATGCCGGACCTGCGCGGCTATGGCGACTCATCGCACGCGCCGGGCCTGCCTGACCACGGCAACTACAGCAAGCGGGCGATGGCACAGGACCTGGTGGAGGTGATGCAGGCGCTGTCGATCGACGAGTTTTACCTGTGCGGGCACGACCGTGGTGGGCGTGTGGCGCACCGCCTGGCGACGGACCACCCAACCCGGGTGAAGAAGCTCTGCGTCATTGACATCGCGCCCACGCTCGACATGTCCGCCGCCTCCGACATG
>JACMQX010000139.1 GCA_014376765.1 Ramlibacter sp.
CGGATGGGGCAGGCCGATGATGGGGCGGCCACGCCCGCCGTTGACGCCGGCGTATTGGCCTGCCATTTGCACCAGCTGCTTCAGCGTGAAAACGTCGGGCCCGCAAATTTCATAAGTGTGGCCGATGGTGTCGTCGTTCTTGAGGCAGGCAATCACTGCATCGGCCAGGTCTTCCACCCATACGGGCTGGAACTTTGCGCCGCTGCCGGCCAGCGGCAGCACGGGGAAGACCCGCTGCAGCCGGGCGAACATGTTGATGAAGCTGTCCTCGGCGCCAAACACCACGCTGGGCCGCAGGATGGTGGCGGCCAGACCTGACTCACGCACAGCGGTCTCGCCACGCGCCTTGCTGCGCAGGTAGCGCGAAGGCGCCTCCATGCCGGCGCCCACGGCGCTCAGGTGGACCATGCGCCTCACGCCTGCTGCCGTGCAGGCCCGGGCCAGCTTTTGTGGCAGCTCGGCATGCGCGCGGTTCAGCTGGGCTTCGCTGCCGTGCAGCTCGCCCACCAGGTTGATGGCGGCGTCGTGCCCGTCCAGCAGGCGGGTGAGCGTTGCCTCGTCATGGATGTTGCTCTCCAGCACCGTGACCAGAGGCAGCGGGATGATGTTGCGCGCGGCTTCATAGCGGCGTGTAGGTACGGTCACGCGCACTTGCAGGCGCGCGAGTTTTTCGCAGATGTGGCTGCCGATAAAGCCGGTGCCGCCAAGAAGAAGAATGTTTTTCATGAGGATGTTTTTACGCTTCAAGGCAAGTCTTTGACCGGCTCCGGCACCGACGCATCGCGCGGCCCCACTGTTCCCAGCCGCGCCTTGAGCGACTGCGGCTGGCCGGTGAGCAGCGCCGCGTAGCTGGTGGTGTTGGCCAGCACCTTCTTGACATAGTCCCGTGTCTCGGTGAAGGGCACGTTCTCGGCCCAGATCGCGGCTTCGAGCACGGGGCCGTTGCGCCAGCTGCGCGGCCGGCCGGGGCCGGCGTTGTAGGCAGCAGCTGCAAGCGCCATGGAGCCGGCAAAGTCGTCCAGGGCCAGCTTGAGGTAGGCCGTGCCGATGGTGATGTTGATGTCCTGGTCGTTCATCTGGTCGGTGCTGAAATTGGCCATGCCGATTTTTTTGGCCGTCCAGCGGGCCGTGGCGGGCATCACTTGCATGAGGCCGGCTGCACCGACGACCGAGCGCGCGTCGGTGATGAAGCGGCTTTCCTGGCGGATCAGGCCGTAGACATAGGCCGGGTCAATGCCTGTTTCATTCGAGCGCCTGACCACCGCATCGCGAAACGGCATGGGAAAGCGCTGCTCCAGGTCAATCACGCCGCGTGTGCGTTCGCTGGTGTTGATGCAGCGGTCCCAGATCTCGCGCTGGCAGGCAAAGTCGGCAGCGGCCAGCAGCTCGCGGTCGGCCATGCCGCCGCGGGTGTGCAGATTGGTGCTGTAGTTCCACTCGCGGGTGCCTTCGGACCGGAGGCCGATGAGGATGGCGTAAATGCCGCGATTGAGCCCCGGGTTCGCGCGGGCCGCATCTTTCTCGGCTTGCGTCAGCGGTGCGGGCCGGGGCGGCACGGTGATGCGCTGGCCCAGATCCTCCAGGGCGAGCTGTTCGTAAAAGCCGCGCGGCGATGCGATCGACTGCAGCGCTGTGATGGCCTCCAGCCGGGCGGGTGCAAGGGCTGGTATCGATGCCGCGCCCGGGGCCGCGGCAACCGGCGCAGGCGCGGCCGGCGGGGCGGTGGCCAGCAGGGCCCTGGCTTTCCAGTACACCCAGGCCGGGTCCTGCTGGGCTTCCGTGCTCATGGCCTGAATCGCCAGCTGCACGTCTTTCCATCGGCCCTGGCGCAGTGCGGCGCGAACCTTCCAGCCCAGCATGTCGTCGCTCAGGTCGTTGTCCCTGGCCACCTTGGCGAAGTAGCCGAGGGCGTTTGGCGAAAGCTTGTTGGCCGCCTGCTTGCCGATCACGCCCCAGACCCAGTTGCGCTCCTCGGTGCTGAGCTGGCCACCCCATTTGTCGTCCAGCTGGCTGGCGGCCTGCTCCACGTCGGTGGTGGCCAGCTTGATGAGGGCCAGCACC
>JACMQX010000140.1 GCA_014376765.1 Ramlibacter sp.
TGGGTGCGGGCAGCATGAATGTGGTGTTCATCGACCCGCCCTTTGACTCAGGCCTGTTCGACGCGGCCCTGCCCGCAGCGGCGCGTGCCGTTGCGGCCGACGGCTTCATCTACCTTGAAGCACCCCGCAAATACTCGGATGACGAGCTGCTGGCGACCGGTCTGGTAGCGCACCGCTACCTCAAGGCGGGGGCGGTGCACGCCCACCTGCTGCAGCGCGCTGCATAATCCGGCGCAAAGGGGCGAGCAAGCCCTGCAGGGATTCCATAACGGCCGCAGCCGAGGGCGCTGCGCCACTGGTGCGTCCAGGAAAGCCATCCATGTTGCATGAAGTCATCGCCGTCTACCCCGGCACATTCGATCCCATCACCCTGGGCCATGAAGACGTGGTGCGCCGGGCGACCCAGCTCTTCAGCAAGGTGATCGTGGCCGTGGCCGCCGGCCACCACAAGCGGGCGATGTTCACCCTGCAGGAGCGCATGGACATGGCCCGCGAAGCCGTCAAGCCCTACCCCGGCGTGGAAGTGGAAAGTTTTGCCGGCCTGCTGCGTGACTTTGTTGTGGCGCGCAACGGCAAGGCCATGGTGCGCGGCCTGCGTGCGGTGACCGACTTTGACTATGAATTCCAGCTGGCCGGCATGAACCGCAGCCTGATGCCGCATGTGGAAACCGTGTTCCTCACACCGAGCGACAAATACCAGTTCATCAGCAGCACCTTCGTGCGCGAGATCGCCACGCTGGGCGGCGAGGTCGACAAGTTCGTCTCGCTTGATGTGCAGGCGCGGCTGAATGCGAAGGTTGCGAGCCTGGGGCGGGAGTTTCCGGCGGCGGGGTGAGTGGAATTGCTGGATTTGGCTTGAGCAGTCAGGCCACTCCATGCTTCACGGCTGGGCAACTTTAATGTCATAGTCCACTTCTAGTTTCCGGAGACGATGATGGCAACAGCAGGTGTCCTCGACAAGCAAAGGGATCCTACAAATACATTCAGTGCCATCGCTCGGCACGATGCCCAGCCCGGCGCCGCAGACACGGCCTCTGCATCGGATGAGCCATTCCGTGCGCTGTTCGAATCGTTAGATCAAGGTGTGGCGACCCTTGAGGTCCTGTTCGATGAGCACGGCCACGCGATCGATTACCGCTTTCTGGCCGTCAATCGTGCCCACCAGGCTATAAGCGGTCTTGGCAGCGAGGTTGTCGGCAAGCGCTTCAGCGAGGTGATGCCCGGCATCGACCCTTCCGTGATCCAGCGGATCGGAAAAGTCGCCCTCAGTGGCGAGTCCCTTCGCTTTGAGGACTTCATCAGCCCTCTCGACCGCTGGTTTGAGGCCTTCCTGGCCCGGGTCGGACACCAGGGGAGCCGGACCGTCGTCGCGGTTTACAGGGACATCACCGAGCGCAAGCAGCGGGAGCGCCTGCAGGTGTTTCTGCTCACACTGAGCGATGCACTGCGGCCGCTGAATGACCCCCAGGAGATCCAGGTGCTTGCTGCCAATCTTCTTGGTGAGCATCTGCAGGTCAATCAAGCCAATTACGGCGAGGTGTGGGGCGAGCAGGTCCATATCTCGCACTCGTACGCCAATGGGTTGCCGCCAATGGTCGGCACGTTTGATCCAGAAAGTTTCGGCAAGCGCCTGATTGACGGTCATCGTGCAGGGAAGCTGCAGGTCTGTGCGAACACGACGACCGATCCACTCTTCGATGAGCAGGAGCGGCAGGCGCTGGCTGCCGTGAACGTCGGCGCTTACGTCGCGGTCCCGCTCGTCAAGCAGGGTGTGTGCGTCGGTGTGCTGTCGGTGCTGAACATCCGGCCACGCGATTGGGCGCCGACGGAAGTCGAAGCAGTGCAGGAAGTCGCCGAGCGCACCTGGGCGGCGGTTGAACGGACCCGCGCCGAGAGAGCGCTCTTCAGGTCGGAAGAGAAATTTCGCTCACTGTTCGAATCAATCGACGAGGGCGTCTGCACTCTCGAGGTATTGTTCGACGAAAACAAAAGTGCTGTCGACTACAGAATCCTTGAAATCAACCCTGCACACGAGGCCATGAGCGGCCAGGGGCGTGAAGTTATCGGAAAACGCGGTCTCGAGCTCATACCTTCCCTTGAGCCGAGGGTCATGGAACGGCTGGGGCAGGTAGTCCTCACCGGCCATCCCATCCGATTCGAGGACTATGTCAGTGGGCTGGGCATTTGGTTTGATGTCTACCTTGCTCGGGATGGCGGCCAAGACAGCCGCAGGGTCATATCGGTTTTCAGCAACATCACCGAGCGCAAGCGCCGTGAGCACTTGCAGGCATTCCTGCTCACATTGAGCGATGCACTGCAACCACATGTCGACCCGCAGGCCATTCAAGCACTGGCCGCCGATCTCCTTAGTGAGCATCTGCAAGGCAGTCAGCTTCACTACGGCGAAGCTCGGGGCCAGCACGTCCATGTATCGCACTCCTTTGCCAACGGGTTGGCCCCGTTAACCGGCCCGGTTCATGCCAAAGATTTCGGCGAGCGCCTGATTGACCGTCACCGTGCCGGAAGGCTGCATGTCTGTGTGAACACGACCAGCGATCCGCTCGTCGAAGACGAGGAGCGCAAAGTGCTGGCAGCCGCGAACATCGGCGCGTACATCGCGGCACCACTTGTCAAGGAGGGCGTGTGTGTCGCCGTGCTCGCGGTACACAGCACCAAGCCGCGCGATTGGACGCCGACGGAAGTTGAAGCGGTACAGGAAGTCGCCGAGCGCATCTGGGCGGCAGTCGAACGGTCCCGAGCTGAAAGGGCGTTGACCAGGTCGGAAGAAAAGTATCGCTCTCTGTTCGAATCAATTGACGAGGGCGTCGCGACAATCGAGGTGTTGTTTGACGACCAGGACCAGGCGATTGACTACAGGGTCGTGGAGGTCAATGCTTCACACGAAGCGATGAGTGGCATTGGGCGCGAAATTGTGGGCAAGCGCATCCGCGAGCTGATACCTGATATCCCGACAGACTTGGTTGAACGGGTGGGACAGGTGGCCCTCACCGGTCAGCCCATCAGATTCGAGGAATTTGTCAGTGGCCTGAATCGCTGGTTCGATATTTACCTTGCGCGAGACGGCGGCAGCGAAAGCCGCAGGGTCATCTCGGTCTCCAGCAACATTACCGAACGCAAGCGCCGTGAGCATCACGCCGCCTTTTTGGAAAAGCTGTCCCAGGCCTTGGTTTTGCTGGGCAGTCCCGAGGAGATCGTCCGTGTCACTGGCGAGGCTCTTGGCCCTTACATGGATGTCAGCTACTTTCATGTCGTGGGCGTTGAGCTTGACCCCGGGGACGAGCCGGCTGAAACGCGCCTCACCGTGCTTGCTGCCTGGGAGCGGAAGGGGTTCTACGTCGCCGGCGGCGCATACCGGGCGGGCGACTACCTGAGTGAGGAGTTCCTGCGCGCCGCCCGCGCCGGCGAGCCCATCGTTGTTCGCGACACGGACACCGACCCTCGAACGGACGGGCAGGCGTACCGTGCGGTCGGCATTCGCGCGTTCAGCGCCGTTCCAATTCTGAACGGCGACACGTGGCCTGGCCTCATCTCCGTCGGCACCCCCGGGGTGCGCGACTGGCGGCCCGACGAGGTCACCCTTATCGCGGAGGTGGCCCACCGGGTCTTCGTTCTGTTCGAGCGCACGCGCGCCGAGGATGCGCTGCGCCACAGCGCGGCGCGGACTCGTGAACTGCAGCGGCGACTGATGGAAATGGAGGAGCACGAGCGGCGTGCGCTCCACCGGGAACTGCATGACCGGATCGGCCAGGATCTCGCGACCGCCAAGCTGAACATTGAACTGGCCCGCGCGCTCCCGCCGGGCGAGGTTGGTAATCGGCTTGGAATGGCGCTGGAACTTTTGCAAAGTGCAATCACGACGTCGCGCAACATCATGGCCGAGCTGCGGCCTCCCGGTCTTGACGACCACGGGTTGGGCGTAGCGATCAGGATCCTGGCGGAATCGCTTGAGGACCGCCTTCCGATCGCCGTGAGCGTCAGTGACGTCGATTTCGAGCTGCGGCTGCCTCATCTGGTCGAGGCTGCACTGTTTCGCATTGCACAGGAAGCAGTTCTAAATCTGACCAAGCACGCCAATGCGCAAGAGGTAGAAATCTCTTTCGTCCGAAAGGCGCAGGAGGTACGCCTGGTGATTGCCGATGACGGCTGCGGCTTTGATGCGAATCGTCTGGCGGAATCGGGCAGCTACGGGCTGCAGATCATGCGTGAGCGGGCCGAGGCGGTGAATGCGAAGCTGACGATAGACTCAGCGCCCGGTCGCGGCACGCGGATCATTGCAGTTCTGGAGCACGCGGCATGACAAGGGTACTGCTTGCAGACGACCACGCCATGATGCGCGAAGGCCTTTCTGTGCTGCTCACGAGCGCTGGAATGGAGATCGTCGGCTCCGTTGGAAACGGACAGGACGCGGTTCGGGTCGCAGGCGTAACCTTGCCTGACGTGGTTGTCATGGACCTGTCCATGCCAGAGATGAACGGCATAGAAGCCACGCGCAAGATCTGCAGCCGCACGCCCGCGACGCAGGTCGTGATGCTGTCTATGCACTCCAATCGGGAGCACGTCTATCAGGCGATCAGGGCTGGCGCCACGGGCTATGTGCTGAAAGACGCAGCAAGCGCCGAACTCGTGATGGCGGTACGGGCGGTCTGTGCGGGGAGACGTTATGTGAGTCCCGCCATCGGTGTACTGTCTGCGTCCTCAGGTCAGCGCGGACCGCTTGACAGCCTGTCGGCGCGCGAATCGCAGGTGCTTCAGCTTGTGGTTGAGGGCCGGACCAGCGTCGAGATTGCGCAAGTGATCCATCTGTCCAAGACCAGCGTGGATACCTATCGGCGCAGGCTGATGAAAAAGCTGGGGGTGTCTGACGTGGCTTCGTTGGTCAAGCTCGCCGTGCGGCACGGATTGACGCCACCCGGCTGAGCGCTCTGTCCGATAAACACTACAGGCCGGAGCCCGGTCTGTCCGGCTTGTGTGACATGCCCACTGATGCATATCAGAGACATTTAATGCATCAGTCAAAGGACATTCATGAGCCTAACAAGTAATCTCGCCGGCCTGGCGGCGGTGCTTATCGTCGACGACCACGCACCGCTGCGCGAAGCGATCCGTGTTCACATCGAGAGCTCGTTTTCCGGGCTCTCAATTATCGAAGCGCCCGATCGGGCCGCCGCCCTCAAGTGCGTCGAAGCGCATCGCCCATCGCTTGTCCTGGTGGACATCAAGCTGCCGGACGCCAGCGGACTCGATCTCACCCGCGAGATCATGAAGCGATGGCCAACTACGTTTGTTGCGGCAATTTCGCTTGATGCAAGCGCGGACCTCCCCGCACGGGCACGGGCTGCCGGTGCGGTGGATTTCATCAGCAAGGACCAGGTTTTCAAAGCGCTTGTGCCGCTAGTTGGCGCGGCCGTGTCACTGGCCAACTGGTCGACCGGGTGGAAGTCTGATTCCATGATCACAGCTCAATAGCCGGTCTGTGAGGGACGCCATGAATAGCATTTGTCCGACGGAGTCCAGCCATGACGCGCTGTATCGCCTCATAACTGAGGTGATGGAAGAAAGGATGCGAAGCCGCGACGCGCTCGTTCAGTTCAAATCCAAGGTTGACTTAGTCGACCAGCTACACGCCGCTGCTTGGCCGGCCATCACGCCGGCCATCACGCCTGCCAAGCCAGACGGCCAGTTCTGAGTCTGCCGTGGTTATCACGGAACCAGCCACTGCCAGTTGTTTGCGCCGAGCAAGGCGCGGCGGTGCCCGCTGCGGGCGAGTTCCAGCCAATCGATGTCCTGCACCTGCGCAGTCAGCACAGCCAGGTGGTGCTCGCGGGGCGTACCACTGTTCAGTTCGGCCTTATCACTCGTGTTGAGCGCGTCGCCCGGCGCAGAGGCTGACAGGTAATCACCCGCAGCAGCCGACTGGCTGACCCGTGCCCACACCGCCTCCACCTGCGGTCCGCTCACCTCAATTGACATGTTCACCCGCACCCTGAGCTGCCAGTTCAGGCGCTTGCTCCAGAACGACAGCATGGCTGCAGGCTGCGCGGCCAGCTCTTCTATTTTCGGGCTGCGGCTGTCCGTGAAGATCTGAAGGCGGGACTGCGCCGCATCGGCATGGCGCAGCACAACCGTTCGCGCATTGGGTGTTCCATCAAGGCCCACTGTGGCCAGCACCGGCGTTCGCCATTCATGGTGCCGGTCTTGCGTGGCGCGCCCCAGTTCCTGCCAGATGCGCTTGCGGATGTCCTGTTCGGTCAGCGTGGGGGTGTCCATGGGTTGGGTGCTGTCACTGCCGCTGGTTATTGCCACTGCGTGCGAATGGCGCTGTCCAGCACGGCGTGCTTGGTGCGCCGCCCCGTGACCCGCTTGCGCCACATGCGAAATGAAGACGGCTTCATCGTTTTGCGCATCAGCGCAATTACGGCCGATTCATTTAAGCCGAACTGGGCCTCAATGGCTTCGAAGCCAGTGCGGTCCTCCCAGGCCATTTCCACAATGCGCGAGATACAGCCGGGGCTCAGCGGCGCGCGTTCATCTGATGGGTGGGCACTTGTCGGCAGGGTTATTGCCGGGTTTTTCATAATGAGGTTCTCACTACCGGACTTTATGATGGACTGCGAACTCGTGCACGGCGCTCAAAAAAACCTGATTGGCGCAAGACCTGGCCTCACCGTGTGGGCTGCATTGTGCAGCCTCGCCCTCATTGCATTGCCCATGACCAGCCACGCCACAGAAGAGCCCGACTACCAGGTCGTCCGCAAGCTGCAGGAGGTCGAGCTGCGCCAATATGCAGGCTACGCAGTGGCTGAAGTTTTGGTACCCGGGCCTGCTGAAGAAGCGGGGAACCTGGCCTTCCCGATTCTGGCGGGCTACATCTTTGGCAAGAACAAGGGCGAGCGCAAATTGGCGATGACTGCGCCCGTGACGCAGGCCGCAGAGCCCGTCAAGCTGCAGATGACCTCGCCTGTGACGCAGGCACCCGCCCCGGGTGGGTTCCGCGTCCAGTTCGTATTGCCCAAGGGCGTCACAGCGGCCAGCGCGCCTGAACCTTTGGACCCGCGCGTGATGTTGCGGGACGTTGCGCCCCGCCGCGTGGCCGCCATCCGCTATTCGGGTTTCTGGTCCGATGCCAACTACGGCGAACATCTGGCCACGCTGCAGAACACCTTGCGTGCTGCCGAGCTGGCCTGGGTGGGAGAGGCGGTTTACTCCCGGTACAACGCGCCCATCACGCCCTGGTTTTTGCGGCGGAATGAAATCTGGCTGCAGCTGGCGGACGCGCCCTGAGTAAGTCCGTCAGGCCACCAGCGGAAACGTCACTGCAATAA
>JACMQX010000017.1 GCA_014376765.1 Ramlibacter sp.
CCGTTCGGTTGATGTGAGGCTGATGGATGAGCCTTGCCCTTGCCCATCTGGCGTGGTTGCCGGAATGCCGTCAATCAGCAGACGGATGCCGCGTAGACCAAACGAAGCCCTGGAGCCGAAACCGCGAATTGAAATTTGCAGGTCTTGCGCGTAATTCTGGCGGTTAAGAATCGTTAAACCCGGAATGCGATTGAGCGTTTCGGACAGGTTGACTTGCGGACCCGCACTCTGAATATCCTCCCGATCGACCGACTGGATGGCAGCCGGCGCGTCAAAACTACGCTGCTCGGCCCGGTTGACACTGATGACGACCGGATTGAGGGCCGGCTGTGCGTGTCCGGGGTTGGCAACCACAGCGCCTGCAGCGCAAACAGCGAGAGACCAGAGGCCCTTCGAACGCCGCCCGGTCAGGCGGACTTTTTTGGCAGAACCCATGAACTTGGCCTCACGGAAAGAGAGTTGAATTGAAAAGAAATTCGGCCAACGAAAGCCGCACAGCCTTTTGAAGCCAGGCGGAAGTTTCATCTGCTTGAGTGTCGAAACGGAACTTAATTTGGAAAAACAAGCGCAGCTTGAAAAAACAGTCATTTTCAAGGTAAATCCTGAGTCAACCCTTAAAACAGACCGTCGTATAAAAGCTTCGTCCCCGTCAAAAACATTCCGAAATACAGGATGCGATAAAACCACTTCGGATCAATCCGCCGCGCCACCCGCACTCCTATCCAGACACCGACCGGCGCCAGCGGCAGCAGCACGATCGATGTGGCGAGGTTGCGCATGTCCAGCAGCCCCAGCCACGCATACGGGATCCACTTGGACAGGTTGATCACAAAGAAAAAGAACGCCAGCGTCGCGGCGAAAGTCACCGGCGGCAACCGCAGCGGAATCACGTAAGCGCTGATCGGCGGCCCGCCCGCGTGAGCGATGAAGCTGGTGAAACCCGAGGTGACCGTCAACACCGCCCCCACCCAGCGCGGCGGCGGGGCGGTGTCGGGTTTGGGTGGAAAAAGCAGGCGCTGTGCGAGAAAGACCAGAGTGAAGCCGCCCACAACGGCCGACACCACATGCGGCGACAGAAGTTTGAACAGCAGCATGCCCACCAGCGTGCCGACCAGACCAAATGGCACCAGGAACTTGACCAGGCGCATGTCGAAGTCGTTGCGGAAGGCAGCCATGCCCAGCAGGTCCATCAGCAGCAGCACCGGCATGAGGATGGCTGCCGCCTGCGGGACCGTGACGGCCAGTGCCAGCATCGGCACCGCCAACGAGCCGAAACCTGCACCGAATCCGCTTTTGCTCACGCCCAGCATGAGCACGGCCGGTATGGCGACAGCGTAGAAAAACGGATCGGTGACCAGCGGAAAATTCAACTGTCTTACTTGACCTTGGTCGCCAACTTGTCCAGCGACACCAGCAAGTCGGTGATGAACTTGGCAGTCGCCTCGTCCGTCAGCTCGCCTTCTGCATTGAACTTGGTTCCGGCGTGGCTGATGAAAACCTCCGGCCTGTTGACGGTGAAGCTGTTCATGAACACCAGCACCTGGCGCAGGTGGTACTGGACGCGGGCGGTGCCCACCGGGCCGGGGCTGGCGCCCATGATGGCCACGGGCTTGCCGTCAAACGGCGTCAGCGGCGGACGCGACAGCCAGTCCAGCGTGTTCTTGAGCACGCCGGGAATCGAGAAGTTGTACTCGGGCGTGACCAGCAACACCGCGTCTGCCGCAGCAATCTGCGCCTTCAGGGCCAGCACGGACGCGGGCTCGCCGGCGGCGCGCACGTCGTCGTTGTACAGCGGGATCTGGGAGATGTCCGCAATCGTGAGGCTCATGCCGGCGGGCGCGAGCTTCTGGGCGGCGCGCAGCGCCATGGTGTTCATGGAGCCTTTGCGCAGGCTGCCGGAGATGCCGATGACGTTCATGTCGTGTCTTTCAGGGTTGGATGGATTGGGTAGGGAGTGTGCTTTATTCAGGCTTGATGTCGAGCTCGCGCACCAGCTTGCCCAGCCGCTCGATGTCGCTGCCCACCAGCGCGCGTGTCTCGGCCAGCGTGAGGTTGAGCGGCTTGCCGCCGGCCTTGCGGAAGATGTCGGCCACCTCCGGCGTGGCAATCACCGCAGCCAGGTCCTTGCGCAAGCGCTCCAGAATATCGGGCGGGGTTTTGGCGGGTGCAAACAGGCCGAACCAGGATTCGAGTTCCAGCTTCACGCCACTCTCATTGAGCGTTGGCACATTCGGCAGATTCGCCAGCCGCCCGCTGCCCGAGGTGGCCAGGGGCCGCACGGTGCCCGCATCAATCTGCACCCGCGCGGTGGACGATAAATCAAAGAACAAATCGACACGGCCACCCACCAGGTCCTGGTAGGCCGGCTGCGCGCCGCGATACGGCACGTGGGTGAGTTGCACGCCAGCAAGATGCCACAGCGCTGCAGCCACCACATGCTGGCCCGAGCCATTGCCTGCAGACGCATAGCTCAGCTTGCCGGGGTTGGCCTTGGCATAGGCCACCACCTCCTGCAGCGAGTTCAGGGCCAGGTCCTTGCGGCACATCAGGGTGTAGCTGTAAGAGACGGCCAGGCCCAGCGGCTCGAAGTCACGCAGGCTGTCGTAGGACAGGTTTTTGTACAGGCCCATGTTGAGGGCCAGGTTGGACACCGAGCCCAAAAGCAGCGTGTAGCCATCGGGCGCAGCCTTGGCCGCGAGGTCAGTGCCGATCAGCGTGCCGGAGCCCGCGCGGTTCTCGACCACCACGGACTGGCCTAGCGGCCTTCCCAGCCGCTCAGCCAGCACCCGTGCAACGAAGTCGAAGCCGCCGCCGGGTGGCTGCGGCACGATCAGGCGCAACGACTTGTTTGGATAGGCAGCCTGCGCCGAAGCAGGCAGATTCATCCAGGCCGCTGCAACGGCGGCACTGGCCTTGACCGCTGCGCGGAGCACTTCACGCCGGTTGGAGTCACGATTCATGTCTGTCACCTTGTTGTATTTTTTGGAGATTCGCGCGGCGAAAGATCAACGCTCCAGCGCCCCGCCAGCCAGCCAGCGCGCGCCGCGTTGGTACAGCTCGTCCACCACCGGGCCGGTGAGCATCGGCATGTCCATCTTCACCGTATAACCAATGCGCGTCTGGATGTACGCCAGATGCCTGTAGCCCGCCGGCATGGACGCCAGCATGGCGTTGTCCAGCTTGAGCTGCGCTGTGGAATCGACAGGGTCAATGCGGTCTTTCTCGTAGATCGGCTGGCGGTGCAGCAGCTTCCACTGCCCTTCATGCTTGACCACAAAGTCATAAAAGCGGCCGGTGCAGACCACGTCACACATCACCGGGCCGTCCGCGCCTTCCACCGGGCCGCGCTGCGAGATCGTCATCTTGGTCTGTGCAATCGCTCTGTCCCCCGCGATCTCCACCGCCGAGCCGCCCAGGAAGTGCAGGATGCTTACGCCCTTTACCCAGCCCTCTTTCGTCACCCGGATGAAGTCGGTGTAGGGCCCCTGGAACCAGGTCGCCATCATCACGCCCTCGGGGTGCCACACGGTGGCAAAACGCTCCCAGTCGCCGGCGTCGCGCCAGACGGCCCAGCGCTCGACCATCTGGCGGACCAGCAATTCATTGTTCAGGTCATCACTCATATGGAGGTCTCGTTTTCATGTTCAAAATAATCCACCTGGTGCCTGGCAACACGCAGGTCGCCCACTTCGCGCTTGACGCGCAAATGCTCGTCATGCACGGCATAGGCGTCCAGCGCGGCCTGCGATTCAAACTCCGAATACAGCACCACGTCGCAGGCGTAGTCGATGCCGCTCGTGTCCACACCAATCTCCAGGTGCAGCAGCCCGGGCACCCGCCCACGCAGCGACTCGAAGCTGCGCTTGAGTTGCGCAATGCCCCGCTCCTTCTCGGCGGGGGTGTCGCCGCGGATGTTCCACATCACGATGTGCTTGATCAAAAGAAGGGCTCCCTGCTGCTGCTTGCAATATGTGGATCGGGGTGTGATCGGAGTGCGGTCAACCGCGCTCAGGCCGCCGGTGCAAAGCCGGCTTTCTGCGGCCACAGGTTGGTGAAGGCATGCAGGCTCACCGACGCATACAGCCCCGCGCGGGTGAACGGCTCGTCGGCCAGCCAGGCATGCGCCGCGGCGCGCGAGTCAAAGTCGATCGCCAGCACGCTGCCGATCATGGTCTGGCCGTCCTCAGTGGTCAGCGGCCCGGCAAAGGCGATGCGGTCGGCCACGGCCGAGAGATACGCCTTGTGCTGGGGCCGTACTTCCAGACGCAGCGGCAGGCCGCCCGGTTTGTCTATGAGGTGAAAGATGTAGACCATGTTGTCATCAACCCTTGATCGCTTCTTCCCAGACCGGGCAGTTGCGCTTGTCGGCAGGCACGTCGGCCGCCTGGAAGTTGGTCTTGTCGATCACCGAGGCCTTGAACACCACCTCCTTGGGCACCGGCAGCTTGCGCAGCTCGCGGATGGCCACCATGGTTGACACGCAGCCCTGCAAGAAGCCGTTGTAGTCGCCGCTGGCCAGCATCTTGCCGGCCTTGATCGCGTCCACGGCTTCCTTGGTGCCGTTGATGCCCACCACCAGTGCCTTGCGGTTGGCGCCTTCCAGTGCCTCGATCGCGCCGGCTGCCATGGCGTCGTTTGCTGCCACCACGCCATCAATCTGCGGGTAGGTCTGCATCAGGTTCTCCATCACCTGCAGACCCTGCAGGCGCTGGAAGTTGGCCGGCTGCGAAGCCAGTACCTTCACTTGCGGATAGTCCTTGAGCGCATCCGCAAAACCACGCGCGCGGTCGGCCGAGACGATGGAGCCCTTGACACCGTCCAGGATCACCACATTGCCCTTGCCGCCCATGTTCTTGTACAGGTGCCGGGCCGTGACCAGGCCGAGCTCATAGTCGCTGGCGCCCACAAAGGCAACGAACTTGCCCGCTTCGGAACGGTCCGTCACATTGACCACGGGGATGCCGGCTGCATTCATCTTCAGTACGCCTGCCCCCATGGCTTTGTAGTCCACGGGGGTGAACACGATGGCGTTGGGCTTCTTGATGACCACGTCGTCAATCTGCGAGAGCTGCTCCGGGATGCTGTCCGGCTTGGTCGGCACGTAATGCGTGACCACCGCGCCCATTTGCCTGGCCGCACTGTCTGCGCCCAGGCGCACGACCTGGAAGAAGGGGTTGGTCTGGTTCTTGGTGAACACGGCAATGCGCTCGCCCGACTGCGCCATGGCGCTGGTGGCAAGGGCTGCGCCGAATATGGTGGCAATGGCAGTGAAGTAAACGTTTTTATGGAAGGTCATGGCGAATGTCTCCTGCTTGAAGTTGATAGTTGAAAAAAGACTCAGTTGTTGCGCCGCTTGCGCGCCACGGCATCCGAGAGCACCGAAAGAATCACAATCACCCCAGTGATGAGCGGCTGCCAGTTGGCACTCACGCCGAGGATATTCATGCCATTGAGCACCACGGTGAGGATTAACCCGCCTACGAGGGTTCCCACCAGCGTGCCGGTCCCGCCAAAAAGCGAGGTGCCGCCGATCAGCACGGCCGCAATCGCCTGCAGGGTGAGGGACTCGCCCATGTCGCCCTCAGCCGAATTGAGCCGGGCCAGGAACACGAGCGATGCAAGGCCGCCCATCAAACCGCTCAATGCGTACACCGCGAGGCGCCGGTTGAACACCGGCACACCCGACAGCTCGGCTGATTCCGTGTTCGCGCCGGTGGCATAGACCTCTTGCCCCCAGGTCGTGTATTGGGTGAGCGCAGTGCCGGCCACCAACACGCCGAGCATCAGGTACACCGGGATCGGCACACCTAAAAAGTAGCCGCTGCCCAGCGCGCGAAACGCCGGTGGAAAGCCGTGCAGCGTCTCGCCGCTCATGAACCAGTAAGTCACGCCATGAAGGATCCACAACATGCCGTAGGTCGCAATGAAGGCCGGGATGCGCAAGGCGGTCACCATCAAGCCGTTGAGCACACCGATCAGCAAGCCGCTGCCCGCGCCCACCGCGCAGCCCAGCATGATGGAGCCCGAGCTTTGAATCACGGTGCCGGCCAGGCAGGCCGAGAGCGCCACGTTGGCACCAATCGACAAGTCCAGCCCGCCGCACAAAATGACCAACGTGAGGCCCGAGGCAATCAGGAACAACAGGCTGGCCTGGCGCAGCACATTGAGCAGGTTGCCCGGCGTGAGAAAGGCGCTGCTGGCAAAGGTCAGGGCCAGGCCCATCAGGCCCAGCACGGCCAGGCGCAGCACCAGCGCCTTTTGTTCAGGCGACAGGCTCGCGCCGCGCCCGCCGGTTGAAAGCGTTGCGGTGCTCATGACTTGCTCCTTGCAGCGTCTACCCACAATGCCGCGATCACCACCACGCCCACCGCCGCAACCTGTACGGATGAGGGCATGGACAACAAGTTCAGGCCGTTGCGCATGACGCCCACCGCGAGGACTCCCAGCACGGTGCCGGTCAGGCTGCCCTTGCCTCTTTCAAACGCGGTGCCGCCTACGGCGACGGCTGCGATCGCGTCAAACTCCAAGCCAATGGCAGCAGTCGGGTGGCCACCGTTTACACGCGCTGTCATCAAGAGCGCTGCCAGGCCCACGCAGGCCCCACCCAGCATGTAGACCCACAGCAGCGACCACCTGACGGAAATACCGGCAAACACCAGCGCCTCCCGGTTGCCGCCCAGCGCAAACACGCGTGCACCAAACCGCGTGTGGTACAGCAGCAAATGAATCACTGCCCACACCAGCGCCGCCATCCACAGCGGCGCAGCCACACCCAGCAGCGTGCCCTCCCAGAACCAGCGCAGCCCTTCAGAAACGCCCATGGTGGTGCGGCCCTCAGCGGCCACCAGCGCAAGGCCCTGGGCTGCGCCGAGGGTGCCCAGCGTCACCACAAAAGGCGGCAGGTCAAAGGCGGCAATCAGGGCGCCGTTGGCCACACCAATCAGGAGTGCCACGAACATGGCAGCCGCAAGCCCCAGCACAATCGAGCCGCTTGCAATCTGTACCACCGCCAGCACCACCGTGCACAGGGACAGCGAGGCACCCATCGACAAATCCAGCCCCTCGGTCAGAATGATCAAGGTCATCGGCAACGCCAGCAGCAGCAGCACGGTGGCCTGCAGCAGCACATTGCGCAGGTTCGCGCCACTCAGAAAACCCGGTGCGGCGATGCTGTAGACCACGCACAGCACCGCCAGCAACCAGGCAGCGCCAGGCACGCGGCCCAGGCGCCCGGCAACACTGATGCGACCCGCTTGAGGTGAAAGTACGGATTCAGCCATGGTGCATTGCCAGCCTGAGCAGGTTGGCCTCCGAGAGTTGTTCGCGCGGCAGTTCGCCGGCCAGGCGCCGGTCCTTCATCACATAGGCCCGGTCGCACACGCGCACCACCTCGCCCAGCTCGGAGCTGATCATCAGCACCGCGCAGCCCTGGTGCACCAGCTCGTCAATCAGCGCAAAGATTTCTTCCTTCGCGCCCACGTCGATGCCGCGCGTCGGCTCATCAAAAATAAAGAGGCGGGTGCCCGCCACCAGCCATTTGCCAATCACGATTTTTTGCTGGTTACCGCCCGAGAGCGACTGCGCTGCCGTGCGCGGCCCCGGCGTTGCTATGCGCAGTTGAGCGATGCGCTTGCGTCCTTCTTCAAGGCCCGTGGCCGGGCTGTACCTGCCGGAGGGAAAAAGCTTGCGCAGGCCGGCCAGCAGCAAGTTGTCGCACACCGTGCGCAGCAAGGCCAGGCCCTGCTGCTTGCGGCTTTCGGGAATCAGGCCGAGGCCTGCGCGGCGTGCGTCGTTGGGCGAGCCGCGCAGCGGTCGCCCGGCAAATCGCACGCTGCCAGCCGTCAGCCGGTCAGCTCCAAAAATCGCGCGCGCCACTTCCGTGCGGCCCGAGCCCACAAGCCCGCTCAAACCCACGATCTCGCCCGCATGCACGCGCAGCGTCACGTCCTTGATGCCGCCTGCGGACGAAATGCCGTCGACCTCCAGCAAGCACTCGCCCGCCTCGGGGCGGTCGCCGCGGTGGTAACTCATATCAACTTTACGGCCCACCATCATG
Organism: Ramlibacter sp.; assembly: GCA_014376765.1. GTDB lineage: Bacteria > Pseudomonadota > Gammaproteobacteria > Burkholderiales > Burkholderiaceae_C > JACMQX01. Next base: position 8,057 of record JACMQX010000017.1, read on the forward strand.
GTCACCAGGTCTTCCGGGGTGGCCTCACCCGCCGGCAGCGTGGCCACATGCTTGCCATCGCGCAACACGGTGACGCGGTCGCCCAGACGGAACACCTCTTCCATGCGGTGCGAGATGTAGGCCATGGCCACGCCCTGGCTGCGCAGATCGGCAATCACTTCAAACAGCTTGGCCGTCTCGCGGTCAGACAGGGCGGCAGTCGGCTCGTCCAGCACCAGGATGCGTGCGTTTTGCGACAGCGCCTTGGCAATCTCCACCATCTGCTGCTGGGCCACGCCCAGGCCCTGCACTTCGCGCCGCGTGTCCAGGTCGAGGCTGAGCCTGTCGAGCAGGGCCCGCGCCTCGCGGTGGATGCGGGCATGGTCCACCAGGCCCAGGGCATTTCGCGGCTCGCGGCCGAGAAAAATGTTCTGGCCGATGCTCAGGTGCGGCACCAGCGAATACTCCTGAAAGATCACGGCCACGCCCAGTGCGCGCGCATCGGCCGCGCCTGTCATCTGCACCAGTTGGCCGTTGGCCCAGAGCTCGCCGGCGTCAGCGGTGTAGGCGCCGCACAGCACCTTCATCAGCGTGGACTTGCCCGCGCCGTTTTCGCCCATGAGCATGTGCACTTCACCCGCATGCAGGGCGATCGACACCTGGTCGAGCGCCAGCACGCCGGGAAAGCGCTTGGTGATGCCTCGCAACTCCAGCAACGGGATGCCTGCCGTGGTGGTCGCTGTAGTGGCCGCATTGGTGGTGGTCATGGCCTTACTTCGCAGCGACATGCGCCGGATTCAGCACAAAGTCGAAGTCCAGCATGTAGCTGCCATCCGCCTGCTTGACCCAATCGGCCACCAGCGACTGGCGCACGCCGAACACAGCGTCGGAGTCGAGGTAGGGATCCCCATCGCGAAACACATGGGTGATCAGCGTCTCGTAGCCCGGCGCCTTGATCATGAAGTGCAGGTGCGCGGGCCGCCAGGGATGGCGGTTGGTGGCACGCAGCATGTCGCCCACCGGGCCGTCCACGGGAATAGGGTAGGCCTCCGCCACGATGGTCTTGAAATGGAAGCGGCCGTCAGCGCCGGAATGCAGGATGCCGCGCGCGCGGTGGTGCTCCAGGCCTTCGTACTGCACGTCGTAATTGCCATCGGCATCGGCCTGCCAGACTTCGACCTCGGCGTTGGCTACAGGCTTGCCGTCCGCACCCAGCACGCGGCCGCGGACCAGGCAGGGCTCGCCGCTTGCACCATTGGCCACGTCGTCTCCATGCTCATAGTGCGGCGCGCCTTCCACATGGAAGGGGCCGAATACGGTGGCCTCGGTACAGCCGGCCGGCTTGTCATTGTTCATGGCCACGGTGAGCATCGACAGGCCCAGCGTGTCGCTCAGCAGGATGAACTCCTGGCGCTTGTCGTCGCACTTCTGGCCGGTGGCGGTAAGGAACTGGATGCCCGCCATCCACTCCGCCTCGGTGAGCTTGACCTCACGCGCAAAGGCGTGCAGGTGCTGCACCAGGCTGGTCATGATCTCTTTGAGCCGCGGGTCAGGCGTCTGCGCAAAGCGCGCGATCACGGCCTGGGTGATGGTGTCCTGATTCAGGTTGCGCACGGCGTGTCTCCTGCAATTGTTCTTCTGAGCGCCAAATTTTGCGGCACCGTGGGGGAAACACCAAGGCGCCTTGCGCAAATGACTTTTTCACCGGGCGGAAGATCGCCCCACAATCAGGGCACAGGATTTGGGGCCAAGAGGAGACACAACGTGGACCGGTGGACAGAAATAGAACTCTTCGTGCAGGTGGCTGAGACGGGCTCACTCAGCCGCGCCGCCGAAGCGCTGGATTTGTCCAACGCTGCCGCGAGCCGCCACCTGTCTGCGCTGGAAGAACGCCTGGGCGCGCGACTGGTAGAGCGCAACACCCGGCGCCTGTACCTCACCGATACGGGGCAGGAATTTTTCACCCGCGCCAAGACCATCCTGTCCGACCTGAAAGACGCCGAGTCCGCCGTCAACGCGACAGCCCTCAACCCCACGGGCGTGCTGCGCATCACAGCCTCCCTGTCTTTCTCGATGCACCATGTGGCGCCGCTCCTGCGCGAGTACACGCAGCGCTACCCGAATGTGACGGTGCATGTGGAGGCCGCCAACCGCTACCTGGACATCATCGACAACAACATCGACGTGGCGATACGCAACCGCGAGTACGAGCCTGATTCGAACATCACCATCCGGCGGCTGGCGGAAACGCGGCGCATCCTGTGCGCATCACCGCGCTACCTGGCGCAGTACGGCTTTCCCAAAACGCTGGACGATTTGACGCGGCACAAGCTCCTGATCTACGTGTACGCCAACAACCCCAACGAGCTGCGCTTCACCAAAGACGGTTTGATAACGGCCGTCACCGCGCCGGGTCTGCTGGAGTCCAATGACGGCCAGATCCTGCGCGCCGCCGCGCTCGACGGCCTGGGCATCCTGGTGCAGCCCACCTACATCGTGTATGACGACATCGTCGCCGGCCGCCTGGTACCGCTGCTGGACGACTGGGACCTGCCGCACCTGACCATCAACCTCGCCTACCCCAGCCGCAAGCACCTGTCGGCCAAGGTGCGGACGTTCATCGATTTCATCGCCGAGCACTTTGCAAAGATGGATTACGAACGCAAGTGGACCGGGCGATTCGGGTCCTACTAAACGCTCCCCGGTAGAGAACGGCCTAGGCAATCTGGGTGAACAAAATACATCCTTATGTACGATTTACAGCGGCATGTGTAGTCTTTTAAGCTTCACAAACCGCTGATAACTACATCGCATCCGATTGCGTCACTCGGCGGTCTACCCCCCGTCCGAGCCTCACGCAACCATGCTGTACCCGTCAAAAAGCCGCGCGCCCTGGTGCGCCACGCGCATCGCGCGCGCCACACGCACCAGCCTGATTTTTCTTCCGCTGGCCCTGGCCCCAGCCCTCGCCCTGTCCCAGGCACAAGCACCTGACGGCATCGCCCGCGACGCTACCGAACAGCGCCGCGCCCAGGACCGAGACGCGCAACTGCGCCGCCAGCAGGAGTCCACCCCCACCCAGCGGCCAGAGCCACCGCCACCCCAACCCCCCGCAAGCGCCGATCGCCTGTCGGGCGCGCAATCCCCCTGCTCCCGCATCAACCAGCTTGAACTGCGTGGTGAAGAAGCCGCGCACTTCGGCTGGCTGCTCGATTCAGTTGCAGGCCCCGCTGGCGACGACTCGCCGCTGCGCCAATGCCTGGGCGTTGCCGACATCGAACTCGTGCGCCGCCGCGCACAGGACGCACTCGCTGCCCGCGGCTACGTGACGAGCCGGGTGCTGATCCAGCCGCAGGACCTCGCCTCCGGCACATTGGCCCTGTCCCTCGTGCCGGGACGCATCCGCACCATCCGCCTTGCCGACCCCAACAACCACCGCGCCACCTTGTGGAACAGCGTTCCCGCCCAAAGCGGCGACCTGCTGAACGTGCGCGACATCGAGCAAGCGCTGGAGAACTTCAGGCGTGCCCCCACGGCGCAGGCCGACATCCAGATTCAAGCCGCTGAAGGTGATGGCGCCGCACCCGGCCAGAGCGACTTAGTGGTCAACTACCGGCAGGCCATGCCCCTGCGCCTGACGCTTTCAGCCGACGACAGCGGCACCAAAGCCACCGGCAAGTACCAGGGCGCCATCACCCTCAGCTATGACAACTGGTTGACGCTGAGCGACCTGTTCTACCTATCGCTGAACCACGATCTGGGCGGCATTTCAAGCGACGGCGCCGGTGCTGCAGGCGCAGCTGGCCAGTCAACAGGCAGGCCGGCAGGCACGCATGGCGCAACCGTCCACTACTCCGTACCTGTCGGCTACTGGACGCTGGGTGGCACCTTGAGCCGCAACCAGTACGCGCAAAGCGTTGCAGGCGCCACGCAAAACTATCTGTACCGCGGCACCAGCCGCACCGCCGAACTCAAGCTCTCCCGCGTGGCCTGGCGCGGTGCAGACGGCAGGACCAACCTCCACCTCAAGGCCTGGCAGCGCCTATCCAACAACTACATCGACGACACCGAAGTCCAGGTGCAACGACGCGTGGTGGGCGGCTGGGAACTGGGCGTCGGGCACAGGCAATTCATCGGCACTGCAACGCTGGAAGGCAGCCTGGCCTACCGGCGTGGCACCGGCGCTTTCGGCTCCATTCCCGCACCAGAAGAAGCGCTGGGCGAAGGCACCTCGCGCTTCGCATTGCTGGCGGCTGATGCAGCCCTGACCGCGCCCTTTCAAATAGCAGGGCAGCCGCTGCGCTATTCGGCCGCCTGGCGCATCCAGAGCAACCGCACACCGCTCACCCCGCAAGACCGCTTCGCCATTGGCGGGCGCTACAGCGTGCGCGGCTTTGACGGAGAAAGCAGCCTGAGCGCCGAGCGCGGCTGGCTGCTGCGCAACGAACTCGCCGTGCCGCTGGGGAGGTCAGGCCAGGAGCTGTACGCCGGCCTGGACCACGGCGAAGTGAGCGGCCCTTCCAGCGTGCTGCTGGTCGGGCAACGCCTTACCGGCGCAGTGCTGGGCCTGCGCGGCAACGTCAGCGCCGTGAGCTACGACATCTTCATCGGCGCGCCCCTGCGCCGCCCCTATCTGTTCAGGACCGCGAACGTTACGGCGGGTTTCAACCTCGCTGTGTCGTTCTAGCGTCTGCGGTGGGCCGCGGGGGGCCGGCATGCCTGCGGTTCTTTTATTTGCCACAACAACTATTTAAAGGGAAACCATGAAATCGAAATCAAACCTGCTGACTTGCGTGCTGCTGAGTTCTGCGCTGGTGGCTTGCGGTGGTGGCGGCGGTGATGCTATCGCTCCGGACACTCAATCGGTAGTCGTAGCAGCCAGCGAAGCCGCAGTGGCTGTGGGTCCGAGCACCGGTTCGGTGTCAGCACCATTTGTACGTTCTGCAAGCGCCCGGTACATCATCGTGTATGGCCTCAGCTCCCAGACAGGCGGCTCGTTGAAAAACAGTGCGCAGGACGCTAGCGGCGCCATGACGACATTGAATGCAACTTCGTTGAGTGGCGGCACTGTCGTCAAGGAAATCAGCGGCAACGCAAGTTACGCCCAAGGTCGGTGGGAGGCGGGCACGGTGACGGACTCAAACGGCAGCAAGATCATCACGGGCGTGGACAGCACGTCCTACCAGTATGCGGCCTTCAATGACCTTGCCGCACGTCCCACATCAGGTAGTGCTGTTTGCGACAGCGGCAGCTTCACTGCGCCCCACCGCGTCGCTGGCGGCACACCCTCCAGCGCCAAAATGGCCGCCGGCACGGGGACTGCGTCAATTGCATTCAACGCCAACTCCGCAGTAATCACCGGCGCAATCACAGCTGCGGCCGATGGGAGCACTGGGTCGACTGCATTTAATACTTCGCTGGAATCCGCTTCCAGCACGAGCTACACAGGCTTGTTCCTGGGCGGCGGTACCGGCGCTGCGGTGAGCTTGGCAACCGACGGCGCAACCGGTTATCTCGTGGTCCTGGCGTACTCGGTCAAGCTGGCCAATGGTGCGACGTATCTGGGTGTTGCCAACTTCCGTTGCCAATAAGCCGCCCAGACCGGCATAAGGAGCCCCCGTCATGAACGCCAACCTCTTTCGCATCGTCTTCAACAAGGCACGCGGCCTGCTCATGGCCGTGGCCGAAACGGCTGCGGGCCAGGGCAAGGGCCAGGGCGATGGCCGTGCCCCCGGCCACGCCATCGGGCAATACCCGCATGACATGCGGATGGGACGGGCGTTGGCGAACATGACCTATACGGCCACGGCGGCGATCATCGCCGTGGCCATCATTGCGCTATTCACATCGGCTGAGGCGCAGATCATTGCCGACCCTTCCGCGCCGGGCACGCAGCGGGCCATCGTGCTCAAGGCGCCTAACGGCGTGCCGCTGGTCAACATCCAGACGCCCAGTGCGGCGGGCATCTCGCGCAACGTTTTCGGCCAGTTTGATGTGCAGCGCAACGGCGCGATTCTGAACAACAGCCGCACCAACGTGCAGACCCAGCTCGGGGGATGGGCACAGGGCAATCCGTGGCTGGCCACGGGCGCAGCCAAGGTCATCCTGAATGAAGTCAACTCGGCAAACCCCAGCTTGCTCAAAGGCTATGTGGAAGTGGCGGGGCAGAAGGCCGACGTGATCATTGCCAACCCGGCGGGCATCAAGGTGGATGGCGCGGGTTTTATCAATGCGGGCAACGTGGTGCTGACCACGGGAACGCCTCTTTTCAACAGCAGTGGCAGTCTGGACAGCTTCAGGGTGCAGCGCGGCAGCGTTGTGATTGAAGGCCTGGGGCTGGACACACGCAACGCTTCTTTTACCGACATCATTGCGCGGTCCGTCCAGGTCAATGCGGGCCTGTGGGCCATCTACCTGCGCGTGGCCGGCGGCGCGGGCGACGTGTACGCCGCGGACCCAACCCGCATCACAGGCCTGGCAGATTCACTGGCCACCATTGGCGACAAACCTCTATTCATGCTGGACGTTGCCGCGCTGGGCGGCATGTACGCCAACCACATCTACCTCGTGGGCAGCGAAGCGGGGCTGGGCGTGAACAACAGCGGCGCCATAACTGCGTCCGGCGCCGGAGCGGGCAGTGAACTCGTACTGCTCGCCAATGGCCAGCTGGTCAACCGCGGCACGCTGCAGGCCACGGGCGAACTGCAGATCAACTCAACGGGCGGGATCAGCAATGGCGGCACTCTCTACGCTGGCGGCGGCGCATCGCTCAGTACGCAAGGCAACATCAGCAATACCTCACTCATTGCCGCGCAAGGCAACGTGACGCTGCAGGCCGGCGGCGCTGGCTCGCAGATCAACTCAAAAGCGGGCGCGACGATTCTGGCGGGCGTGAATGCCGACGGCAGCGTGGGCGGCGCCGGCAGCCTCACCATCAGTACCGGCGGCGCTGCATTCCTCAATGGCCAGACCTCAGCGGGCACCGTATCTATCAGCGCGAGCACTTTGAGCACCGACGGCGGCTCGCTCAGCGGCGGGCATCTCACGCTGGCCGCGCAGGCCCTTTCAAACCAGGGCGGCGAGATCGTGCAGACCGGCCCGGGCGCACTGGCCATCAACTTGCCTGGCGAGTTGCACAACGCCGGCGGGCGCATCGCCTCAGCGGGGAACGTTTTGCTCAGCGCCGTGAGCCTGTCCAACAACAGCGGCCAAATTGCAGCGGGTTCGAGCATCACAGTCACCACGGACACGCTGACCAACACGCAAGGCAGCTTCA
>JACMQX010000141.1 GCA_014376765.1 Ramlibacter sp.
CATGCCGGCGTGTACCGCACGCAGGCCAGCATGGGCGAGGGCGTCGTGAAAATCGCCGGGATGCGTTCGCGTGTCGTTTCGCTCGCGCTCAACGACAAGTCGAAGATTTTCAACACGGCGCGCATCGAAGCGCTCGAAGTCGAGAATCTGATCGAGTGCGCGCAAGCCACGATCGTTTCCGCCGCAGCCCGCAAGGGATGTCGCGGCGCGCACACCGTGAGCGATTACGAGCGTTCGGTTGACGACCCGGTTGCACCCATGGGCCGCGACGACAAGAACTGGATGAAGCACTCGCTCTGGTACAGCGAGGGCAACCGCCTGTCGTACAAGCCCGTGAAGCTCACGCCCCTGACGGTGGACTCGGTGCCACCTAAAGTTCGTACGTTCTAGTACGTACCGCAACAGACCCCCGTTCCCCGCGAACTGCGACTAAATTAGCGAAAAGACGCCATGCAAAAACGGACCTTCCAGATTTACCGGTACGACCCCGACAAGGACGCCAAGCCGTACATGCAGACCATCGAGATCGAACTCGAAGGCAACGAACGCATGCTGCTCGACGCACTGATGAAGTTGAAGGCACAAGACCCGACGCTGTCGTTCCGGGGTTCGTGCCGCGAAGGCGTTTGCGGCTCGGACGCGATGAACATCAACGGCAAGAACGGTCTGGCGTGCCTCACGAACATGCTCACGCTCAAGGGCAACATCGTGCTCAAGCCGCTGCCCGGCCTGCCGGTGATTCGCGACCTGATCGTCGACATGACCGACTTCTTCAAGCAATACCACTCGATCAAGCCGTACCTCGTCAACGACAACATTCCGCCCGACAAGGAGCGGCTGCAAAGCCCAGAGGAGCGCGATGAGTTGAATGGCCTGTACGAATGCATTTTGTGCGCCAGCTGCTCGACAAGCTGCCCCAGTTTCTGGTGGAATCCGGATAAGTTCGTGGGCCCGGCCGGCCTGCTGCAGGCCTACCGCTTCATCGCCGACAGTCGGGATGAAGCCACGGCCGAGCGCCTCGACAACCTGGAAGACCCGTACCGTTTGTTCCGCTGCCACACCATCATGAATTGCGTTGACGTCTGCCCCAAGGGTTTGAATCCGACCAAGGCGATCGGCAAGATCAAGGAACTGATGGTCAGGCGCGCGGTGTAACGACTATGGAACTGCTTGATGAACGAGGCCTGAGCAAACTGCGCTGGCGTTGCCGCCGGGGCCTGCTCGAAAATGACCTGTTCATCGAGAAGTTTTTCATCCGCCACGCAGAGGGCCTGACGGTAAGCCAGGCAGACGGCATGAACCAGTTGATGGAATTGGCAGACAACGACCTGCTGGATCTACTGCTCAGACGCAGGGAACCAGAGGCCGGCACAACGACAGAAGAAGCTCGGGAAGTACTGGAGATGTTGCGAAACTGCTGCCGGCCCGCACCGGCAGCAGCCCTCGTCACCGGATGATGCGATCGAAAACAGAAGGACGTCAAAAATGAAACTCGCTGACAACAAAGCCACCCTGTCGTTCAGTAACGGCAGCCCCAGCGTCGAGCTGCCCGTCTACAAAGGCACCATCGGGCCGGACGTCGTTGACATCCGCAAGTTGTACGCGCAAACGGGCATGTTCACTTACGACCCGGGCTTCCTGTCGACCGCAGCGACGCAATCAGCGATTACCTACATCGACGGCGACAAGGGGGAGCTGCTGTACCGCGGTTACCCGATCGAGCAGTTGGCCACCGATTGCGACTTCATGGAAACCTGCCACCTGCTGCTGTACGGCGAGCTGCCCAATGCCAAAGGCAAAAAGGATTTTTCCAGGCTCGTGACCATGCACACCATGGTCAACGAACAGATGCAGTTTTTCCTGCGTGGTTTCCGCCGCGACGCACACCCGATGGCCATCATGACTGGCCTGGTGGGTGCGCTGTCGGCCTTCTACCATGACAGCACCGACATCAACAATCCGCAGCACCGCGAGATCGCGGCGATCCGTTTGATCGCCAAGATGCCGACGCTCGTGGCCATGGCCTACAAGTACACCGTGGGCCAGCCCTACATGTACCCCAAGAACGACCTGAGCTATGCCGGCAACTTCCTGCACATGATGTTCGCCACCCCGTGCGAGCCGTACGAGGTGAACCCGGTGCTCGAGCGCGCGCTTGACCGCATCTTCACACTGCATGCAGACCATGAGCAGAACGCCTCGACCTCCACCGTGCGGCTGTGCGGCTCGTCGGGCACCAACCCGTTTGCAGCCATTGCGGCCGGTGTGGCCTGCCTCTGGGGTCCGGCCCACGGCGGCGCCAACGAGGCGGCATTGAATATGCTGCACGACATCCAGAAGGCTGGCGGCGTCGAGAAAATCGGCGAGTTCATCAAGCAGGTCAAGGACAAAAACTCTGGCGTGAAGCTGATGGGTTTTGGCCACCGCGTGTACAAGAACTACGACCCGCGCGCCAAGCTCATGCAGGAAACCTGCAAGGAAGTGCTTGCTGAACTGGGTCTTGAAAACGACCCGCTGTTCAAGCTGGCCATGGCGCTGGAAAAGATCGCACTGGAAGACGAATATTTCGTCTCCCGCAAGCTCTACCCCAATGTGGACTTCTACTCCGGCATTGTCCAGCGCGCCATTGGCATTCCTGTGCCGTTGTTCACCGCCGTGTTTGCCCTGGCCCGCACGGTGGGCTGGATCGCCCAGCTCAATGAAATGATTGGCGACCCGGAGTACAAGATTGGCCGCCCGCGCCAGCTGTTCGACGGCTCGGTCCGCCGCGACGTGGCGCCCATCGACAACCGCTGAACTTTCGGCGGCAAGCTGGCCGCCTGCTTGAGAGGCAAAGTCCAGGCCCGCACGCGCGGGCTTTTTCGTGTCTGCGATGTCTGCATATCAGCCATGAGGGGCCCTAAAATCAAGGACCCTACAAGGAATCATCATGGGAAGAACGCTCTACGACAAGATCTGGGACGAGCACGTCGTCCATACCGAGGAAGACGGCACCGCCATTCTCTACATCGACCGGCACCTGGTGCATGAGGTCACGAGCCCCCAGGCGTTCGAAGGCCTGCGCGTCGCCGGCCGCAAGGTCTGGCGCATCAGCTCCATCGTGGCCACTGCCGACCACAACACGCCGACCACCGGCTGGGAGCTGGGCTACGACGGCATCACCGACCCGGTCAGCAAGGAGCAGATCACCACGCTGGACGACAACATTGCCGAGTTCGGCGCGGCTGCGTTCTTTCCGTTCCTGAGCAAACGCCAGGGCATCGTCCACGTGATCGGCCCCGAGCAGGGCGCGACGCTGCCCGGCATGACTGTCGTCTGCGGCGATTCGCACACCTCCACGCACGGCGCCTTCGGCGCGCTGGCGCATGGCATTGGCACGAGTGAGGTGGAGCATGTGATGGCCACGCAGACCCTGCTGGCCAAGAAAGCCAAGAACATGCTGGTCACCGTAGAGGGCCGACTGTCACCGGGCGTGACGGCCAAGGACATTGTGCTGGCGATCATTGGCCGGATCGGTACTGCCGGTGGGACGGGCTACACCATCGAATTCGCAGGCCCCGCGATCCGCGCCTTGTCCATGGAAGGCCGCATGACGGTCTGCAACATGGCCATTGAAGCAGGCGCCCGCGCCGGCCTTGTAGCGGTGGACGAGAAAACCATCGCCTACGTCAAGGGTCGGCCCCTGGCACCCAAGGCCGTTGAATGGGACCAGGCCGTGGCCTACTGGCAGACGCTGCACTCCGACCCGGACGCCCGCTTTGACGCCGCCGTGGAACTGGACGCCACGCAGATCATTCCGCAAATCACGTGGGGCACCTCTCCCGAGATGGTGCTGGGCGTGGACGCCCGCGTGCCCGACCCTGACAAGGAAAAAGACGCCAGCAAGCGCGACGCCATCGAGCGCGCGCTCAGCTACATGGGCCTGCAGCCGGGCAAGGCGCTGGACGATATTTATGTCGACAAGGTCTTCATCGGCTCCTGCACGAACAGCCGCATCGAAGACATGCGGGAAGCGGCTGCAGTCGTGAAAAAGCTGGGCCTGAAGGTCGCCAAGAACATCAAGCTGGCGCTGGTGGTGCCGGGCTCTGGCCTGGTGAAAGACCAGGCTGAGCGCGAAGGGCTGCACGAGATATTCAAGGCTGCCGGCTTTGAATGGCGTGAACCGGGCTGCTCCATGTGCCTGGCCATGAACGCCGACCGGCTGGAGCCCGGCGAACGCTGCGCCTCCACCTCCAACCGCAACTTTGAAGGCCGCCAGGGCGCCGGGGGCCGGACGCATCTGGTCAGCCCTGCCATGGCGGCAGCTGCGGCGGTACACGGCCACTTCGTCGACATCCGGAAATTTTCCTGAAAGGACTGAACCATGAAAACCAGGATCGCTTCGCTGTTCGCCATTACCTTCGTACTGGCGCTGGCCGGTTGCAACACCGTTAAAGGCGCTGGCCAAGACATCCAGAAAGCCGGCTCCGCGATTGAAGACGCGGCCCGCAAGAAGTAACGCCACCGGTATACACATCATGCAGAAATTCACCGTGCACAAAGGCCTCGTGGGCCCGATGGACCGCGAGAACGTCGACACCGACGCCATCATCCCGAAACAGTTCCTCAAGTCGATCCGCAAGACCGGCTTCGGACAAAACCTGTTTGACGCCTGGCGTTACCTGGACCCCGGGTTTCCCGGCCAGGACCCCAACAGCCGCAAGCCGAACCCGGACTTTGTCTTGAACCAGTCCCGCTATAACGGCGCGTCCATCCTGCTGGCCCGCAAGAACTTCGGCTGCGGCTCCTCGCGCGAGCATGCGCCCTGGGCGCTGGACCAGTACGGCTTTCGCGCCATCATCGCGCCGAGCTATGCGGACATCTTCTTCAACAACAGTTTCAAGAACGGGCTGCTGCCCATCGTTCTGCCAGACGCACAGGTGTCCGAGCTGTTTGCCGAGTGCCTGGCCTTTCCGGGCTACACGCTGACGGTGGACCTGGAGCGCCAGGTGGTCGTGAAGGCGCAGGGCGAGGAATTGCCGTTCGACGTGCAGGCTTTCCGCAAGTACTGCCTCATCAACGGATTTGACGACATCGGCCTCACGCTGTGCCATAGCGACAAGATCAGGGCCTTTGAAGCCGAGCGCCTGGCGAAGAAGCCGTGGCTGGCCGAGACCCTGCCGGGCTGACCGCATCCTGTTCGCGCTGGCCCTTTTCCACATCGCCAAAAATTGTCATCCACCGCCGCCTGATGCGGCCCGATCTTAAAAGTCACCTATGAAAATCGCAGTCCTCCCCGGTGATGGCATCGGTACCGAAATCGTCGCCGAGGCCGTCAAGGTCCTGGACGCCCTGGACCTTGACCTGGAGATGGAGAGTGCGCTGGTCGGCGGCGCCGCCTACGAAGCGCACGGCCACCCTCTGCCCGAGGCCACGCTCAAGCTCGCCAAAGAGGCCGATGCCATCCTGTTTGGCGCCGTCGGCGACTGGAAATACGACTCGCTGGACCGGCCGCTGCGGCCCGAGCAGGCCATTCTGGGCCTACGCAAGAACCTGGGGCTGTTTGCCAACTTCCGCCCCGCCATCTGCTATGAGCAACTGGTGGAAGCCTCCAGCCTCAAGCGCGAGCTGGTTGCGGGCCTGGACATCCTGATCATCCGCGAGCTGACCGGCGACATCTACTTCGGCACGCCGCGCGGCCGCCGCGTTTCGCCCGACGGCCACTTCCCGGGCGCCGAGGAAGCTTTCGACACCATGCGCTACTCGCGTCCCGAAATTGAGCGCATCGCGCACGTGGCCTTCCAGGCCGCGCGCAAGCGGGACAGGCGGGTGACCAGCGTCGACAAGGCCAACGTGCTGGAAACCTTCCAGCTGTGGAAGGACGTGGTGACCGAGGTTGGCAAGCAATACCCCGACGTGGCCCTGGACCACATGTATGTGGACAACGCCGCGATGCAGCTCGTCAAGGCACCGAAGAAATTTGACGTAATCGTCACGGGCAACATGTTCGGTGACATTCTTTCGGACGCAGCCGCCATGCTGACCGGCTCCATCGGCATGCTGCCATCGGCCAGCCTGAACGCCCGCAACCAGGGCTTGTATGAGCCCAGCCACGGCAGCGCGCCAGACATCGCAGGCAAAGGCATTGCCAATCCGTTGGCTACAATCTTGTCTGCTGCCATGATGCTACGTTTCTCACTCAACCAGCCAGACGCTGCCGACCTGATCGAGTCGGCCGTCAAGGACGTGCTCGCGTCCGGATTGCGCACGTCAGACATCTATTCCCAAGGCACCACACAGGTCGGCACCATTGAAATGGGCGACGCGGTCGTGGCTGCCCTCGCCGGTACGACCAAAAAGACAAGCAAAGGCTGATCCAGCCCGGTTCGCGCTGCGCCCTCCCCGGCCAGACGAGCCGGGCGAAATAAACGCGCTTTGGTTCGCTGAAGCAGCAACGATTATTTTGAAAGGGCGATGTGATGACAGTCGGTAATCTCTCAAACGGGCGCGAGCCCCTGGTAGGTCTGGTGGGCTGGCGCGGCATGGTGGGTTCCGTGCTGATGGACCGGATGCATGCAGAAGGCGACTTCAGCCTCATCGAGCCGTTGTTCTTCTCCACCTCCAACGCGGGCGGCAAAGCGCCGGCCTTCGCCAAAAGCGAAACCACGCTCAAGGATGCCCACGACATTGCCGCACTGGCCAAGTGCGACATCATCATCACGGCCCAGGGTGGCGACTACACCAGCGAGGTGTTCCCCAAGCTGCGCGCCGGGGGCTGGAACGGCCACTGGATCGACGCCGCGTCCACCCTGCGCATGCGGGACGACGCGGTCATCATTCTGGACCCGGTCAACCTGGACTTCATCCGCAATTCGCTGGCCAAGGGCGGGCGCAACTGGATCGGCGGCAACTGCACCGTAAGCTGCATGCTCATGGGCGTGGGCGCGCTGTACAAGGCGGGCCTGGTTGAGTGGATGACTTCAATGACCTATCAGGCCGCATCGGGCGGCGGGGCTCAGCACATGCGCGAGCTGCTCACGCAGTTCGGCACGCTCAACGCTGAAGTGCGGGCGCTACTGGACGACCCAAAGTCCGCCATTCTTGAGATCGACCGGAAGATTCTGGCCCGCCAGCAATCGCTGTCGTCAGAAGAGACGGCTAACTTCGGCGTGCCGCTGGGTGGCAGCCTGATTCCCTGGATCGACAAGGACCTGGGGCTGGGCAAGCAGCAAGGCGAGGAAGGCTGGGGCACTTCCAAGGAAGAATGGAAGGGCGGCGCAGAGACCAACAAGATTCTGGGCCAGGGCGCAGCCTTCGGCACGGCCGAGACGCCGGTAGACGGTTTTTGCGTGCGCATCGGCGCAATGCGCTGCCACAGCCAGGCCCTGACCTTCAAGCTCAAGAAGGATGTGCCACTGGCCGACATCGAGGCCATGATCGCTGGTGACAACCCGTGGGCCAAGGTTGTGCCCAACACCCGGGAAGCATCGATCAAAGACCTCACGCCCGTGGCCGTGACCGGCACCATGAACATTGCCGTCGGGCGCATCCGCAAGCTCGCCATGGGTCCGGAATACGTCGGTGCATTCACTGTAGGCGACCAACTGCTCTGGGGCGCTGCGGAGCCGCTGCGCCGCATGTTGCGGATTTTGCTGGACGCATGATTGCTGCAATCGCACACGCAATTAGCAGTAACGACGAAGTTACAGGTAGTTGTCGTTTGACAACATGAGCTAAGGTGTAACTGCCATCAAATGAGATGGTCCAAAGTTAAAACCTGTCTCAGCTTGTCAGGCTAAGACATTGATGTTAAGTTCTATTTTCAAATTTCAGTGTCAAGGCGTTTGTCCGAATGATGAGAAAAATATTGCCTGCTGACCGAGCAACGGAGGCACAAAAAGTCATGAGAAAGCCTCAGCGCTGGCAAGCCACTGCATTGGCAGCCGCTACCGCCGTCCTCATGGGAGTTTCCAGTTTTGATGCACAGGCGCTCGCGCTTGGACGTCTTAACGTGCTGTCAGCTTTGGGGGAACCCCTGCGGGCAGAAATTGATATCCCTGATATCAATGCTGAAGAAGCCGCCAGCCTCAAGGCGGGGGTTGCCTCAGCTGAGGCCTTCAAAGCAGCCGGCCTGGACTACAACCTCACCATTTCCAACCTGCAGATCGCGCTGATGCGCAGGCCCGATGGCCGCATGTATCTGCGCCTGTCAAGCGACCGGGCGGTCAACGACCCGTTTCTTGACCTGATTCTTGAAGCTAACTGGTCGTCGGGCCGGATTGTGCGCGACTACACCCTGCTTTTTGACCCCCCGAGCCTGCGCCAGCGAGCGGCGCCTGTCGCCCCAACGGCGCCCCAGATTTCGGCTCAGCCCGCGCCGCGCTCGGCCTCCCCGACACCCCCGGCCTACCTGCCTCCAGCCAGCTCTGCCACTCCTCGCGCGCCGGTTGCGCGGGCAACGCGGCCTGTACCAGCGCCACGGCCTCAGGCTTCAGGCGACGGCAAACAGGTGACCGTGCAAGCGGGCGATACGGCTGGCAAAATCGCCGCTGACAACAAGCCTGCCAGCATCTCGCTGGACCAGATGCTGGTCGCACTGCTGCGTGCCAATCCTGACGCCTTCATCCAGGGAAACATCAACCGCCTGAAGTCTGGCGCTGTGCTGGACGTGCCTACAGCTGAACAGGCCTCGGCGATTTCCACTGGTGAAGCCCGGCAGACCCTCGTCGCCCAAAGCAAGGACTTCAACGACTTCCGGCGCAAGCTTGCCGAAGGCGCACCTACGACCCAGGTGGCCTCTGCAGACCGTGCCGCCGGCGGCAAGGTGCAGGCCCGGGTCGAGGAGAAAAAGGCGACTACCGCCACGCCCGACAAACTCACCCTGTCCAAAGGCGCGGTGCAGGCCAAGGCCCAGGAAGAAAAGATTGCCAAGGAACGCCAGGCCAAGGAAGCGTCCACGCGTGTGGCCGAGCTGTCCAAGAACATCAGCGAACTGAGCCGCATCGGCGGCGCATCGAGTGCAGCCGGCACGCCGTCTGC
>JACMQX010000018.1 GCA_014376765.1 Ramlibacter sp.
CGCTGGGGCGCGTCAACCCGAGCTGCGTCATCGAGATGACCGCCACCCCGGTGCCGGGCAACAACGTGCTGTATCACGTCGCCGCTGCCGAGCTGAAAGCCGAGCAGATGATCAAGCTGCCCATCGTGCTGGCCGAGCATCCGCAGGGCTGGCGCGATTGCCTGCGCGATGCCATCCTGACCCGCGACCGACTGGAACTGGCTGCCCAGCGGGAGCCCGACTACGTCCGGCCCATTGCCTTGGTGCAGGCCATGCCGATCAATGGCGAGGCGACTGTGGCCGTGGTGCGCCAACATCTGATCGAGCAGGAGCGCGTCCCAGAGGATCAGATCGCTGTGGCTACTGGCACGCAGAAGGAGCTGGACGGCATCAACCTGTTCGATCCCGCCTGCCCGATCCGCTACGTCATCACCGTGGAGGCACTGAAAGAGGGCTGGGACTGTTCATTCGCCTATGTTCTGGCCAGCCTGCAATCGGTCAACTCGTCCAAGGATGTGGAGCAGTTACTGGGACGGGTGCTGCGCATGCCCTATGCGAAGAACCGGACGCAGGAAGCGCTGAACCGGGCGTATGCCCACATCGTGGCTGACAACTTCGCACAGGCAGCGGCCACGCTTAAAGACCGCATGGTGCAGAACATGGGCTTTGAGAAGCTGGAGACCGCTTCGTTGATCATTCCCCAGCAGCCGCTGCCCCTGACCGGTGGCGCAGGCGGTGCGCCCGCCGCAGGCCGAGCCGGTGGCGGGGCCACGCCCGCCTTGCCGGAGTGCCACATTGAGCTGCCCCAGGCTCCCGATACAAAGCACTGGCCCGAAGAATTGAAGCAGGCCGTGCGGGTCGTGCAGACCACACAGGGCGCGACCGTCCTGCTCCACGGTGAAGTCAGTAGCGAGATACTGGCGCAGGCCGAGGCGTTCATCAGCAACGCCATGCCTGCCAAAGCCCGCGAGAAGGTCAAGGAGCAGTTTGATGCCCACCGGGCGGTGCGCCAAGCCATGCGCGCCCCGGCGCAGTTGGGTCTGGGCTTTGCAGCCATCCCGCAGCTCTGCTTGACTCTGGACGGTCACCTCGAAGTGGTGGAGCGCGAAACGCTGTCCAGCTTGGGCGATTGGAGCTTGCTGGACGAGCAGGTGCAGTTGGCCGGGTTCAGCATTACCGAGACGGTCAATTCGTTCGAGATTGATGTCAATGGCGCCAAGGTCACTTATCGGCACACCGATGCCCAGCAGCTTCTGCTTAACGAGACTGTCAGCCACACCAGCCAGCAAGACCTGATTCGGTGGCTAGACGTGGAGGTGCGCCAGAGCGACATCGGGCAGGCACAGATGCAGGCGTACCTGGTCAAGATGGTTACCCACCTGATGACCGAGCGCCATTTCACCCTTACCGCGCTGGTTCGCGCCCGCTTCCAGTTGGCACAGGCACTGGTCAAAGAAGTTGGGCGGCTGCGCCAGATCGCCATGGCCCGAGGCTTCCAGGGCCGACTGATGGACATGGCGGTGCCCGGTGTTGAGGAATTGGCGCATTGCAGCTTCCACTATCAGCCGGGCCAATACCCGGCGCGGCAGATGTATCAGGGCAGCTACGAATTTTCCAAGCACTTTTACCCGGTGATCCATGACCTGCTCGAGAAAACGCAGGCCGGAGCCATGGCAGAAGAATTCCGCTGTGCCCAAGCCGTTGATGCCCACCCCAAGATCAAGCAGTGGGTGCGCAACATCGAGCGGCAAGAAAAATTCTCCTTTTGGCTGCCTACCGCCACTGACTACTTCTATCCAGACTTTGTGGCCGAGCTAACGGATGGCCGTGTGCTGGCCGTGGAATACAAGGGCGAGCCCTACAAGACCAACGACGATTCGCGCGAGAAGCAGCAAGTGGGGCACCAGTGGGAGC
Organism: Ramlibacter sp.; assembly: GCA_014376765.1. GTDB lineage: Bacteria > Pseudomonadota > Gammaproteobacteria > Burkholderiales > Burkholderiaceae_C > JACMQX01. The sequence goes on from JACMQX010000018.1 coordinate 1,894, forward strand.
AGTCAAGCGGCGGACGCTGCCTATTCCTGTTCGCTGTCGAGCGGGACGGCCAAGGACGTGACGTGTTCAAGCAGCTTGCTGACAAGCTTGCTTAAGCGGGAAAGCAGAGCACCCCTCGATCTGCGCCTTGCGCTGGGCCTATATGGCGTTCAAGTTCATTCGCCGTCCCTTTCTATAGGCCACCAATTTAGCAGCAATTGGCGTTTAACGCTCCCAAAGGTAGCTGCAAAAAATCTGCAAAATCTGCAAAATCTGCAAACATTTTGCACAAAAAATAAGCACCTACGGAATCCTCTCGAATCTCGTAAGTGCTTGATCTGAATAGCAAAAATCTGGTGGGACGTGCGGGGGTCGAACCCACGACAAACGGATTAAAAGTCCGCTGCTCTACCAACTGAGCTAACGTCCCGACTCTCGTTGCTGGCCTGCCCATTCCAGTGCGAATGCCCTCAAGTTGCCCCGAGGATTTTGTGCAAGCAGCAAAGCCTCAAATTATAGCGTCTTTCCAAGGGCAAGCCGGTCCATTACCCACCCCGCAGCACATTGGCCGAAGGTGGCGGTGACGCTCACGATCGAGCCATAGCCGTGGCAGTTCAAAGAGCCATCGCCACCACCACTGTCACCATCGCCGTCGATGGCGCAGGATGCATCGGGCGGCGCCACGGCCTCGCGGCTGAAGACGCAGGCAACGCCCATCTTCCTGCCCTCGCGCGGCGCGCCATGCTCCTTGCGCAGGCGGTATCGCAATTGCGCCAGCAGGGGGTCGTGGGTGGTGAGGCTCAGGTCGTCAATGTCCACCTTGTGGGCCAGCCGCTTGCCGCCCGCTGCCCCCACGGTGATGAAGAGCTTTTTCTCTGACCGCGCCCAGGCTGCCATCGCCGTCTTGGCCTTGACCTGGTCACAGGCATCGATCACTGCATCCACATCAGCGGGCAGCAGTTGCGGCCAGTTGCCCGGCTCCACAAAATCCTCAATGCCCGTGACAACGCAGGCCGGGTTGATTTGCGCAATTCGCTCGCGCATGGCCTGGACCTTGGCCTGCCCCACCGTGCTGTCCAGCGCGTGGATCTGGCGGTTGATGTTGGACTCGGACACATGGTCCAGGTCGATCAGTGTCAGGCGCCCTACCCCGCTGCGCGCCAATGCCTCGGCCGCCCACGAACCGACGCCGCCGATGCCCACAACCGCCACGTGCGCGGCTTGCACACGCGCCGCGCCCTGCATGCCGAACAAACGCTCAAGCCCGCTGAAGCGGCGCGCCAGGTCCGGCGTCAGTGTGTCCTTGGCGGTCATGCCATGCGCTCCATTCGCCACATCTGGTAGAAGTTTGCGGCCACCGCGCCCGCCACGATGGCCGCCACCGCCACGAAGCTTGTCAGGCTCAGCGTGGAGATGCCCGACAGCCCCTGCCCCACGGTGCAGCCCATGGCGGTCACGCCGCCAACGCCCATCAGCGTGGCGCCTGCCAGGTGGTTGGCAACGTCTTCCGTGCCGCCAAAACCTTCCCAGCGAAAGGTGCGTTGAATGAGGGCCACAGCCGCCGACCCCACCACCACACCAATGACCGAAACAATACCCAGCGTCAACACCTTGCTTTTATCGCTGAAGAACATCAGCCAGTCCAGCGTGTAGGCCATGGGTGAGACAAAGCTCAGGGCTTCGGCGCGGCCCGAGTTGGTGGCCAGAAACGCTTCCTGCAAAGTCTCGGGATGTTCGGCCACAAAGCCCAGGTGCCCGCTGACCCACCACATGGCCGCGATGACTGCGCCTATGCCCAGGCCGGCCAGCAGGTTCTCGCCGGGGTGTTCGGATTTTCTGAGGCCGGCCAGCGCCCACGCGATCAGCCCGCCGCCCAGCACCAGCGCAAGCACCAGACCCGCCAGCGCGGGCTGAATACCGAAGGCCGCAGCACTCATGGACGGCAAGGTGGCGCCCGCCGCAATGTCGACGGCCACGCGGTCCACCGTGGCCACGCGCGCCACTGCGGTGATGCCCTTGAGGGTGGCAAAGGCCGCAATCGCCATGATGAAAAACACCACCAGCGATTTGAGGTTGCCCGCGCCGATGCGCACCAGCGTCTTGCTGCCGCAGCCTGACGCCAGCACCATGCCAAAACCAAACAAGCCGCCGCCTACAAGGGCTGACAGCCAGATCCAGCGGCCGGAGTAGTAGAGGGTTCTGGTCGGGTCAATCTGCCCTGCCATCGCAAGCGCGGCAAAGCCCAGCATCGCAACACCCATGGCCATGCCCCACTGGCGCATGCGTGTCCAGTCGCCGGTGTTGACCACGTCGCTCACGGCGCCCATGGTGCAGAAGTGGGTGCGTTGGGCAATGGCTCCAAAAAGCACGGAGAGAAAAAATGAGGCCCACAGCACTTGCGTGGTGTGGGCCAATAACTCAGTAGATTGCATGCATGGACGCCCCCCGTCCGGCCTGCGGCCGCTCCCCCCATTGGGGGGCAATGCAGTGGCCCGGCAGAGCCGGTTCCACGCATTCTGGAACGTCGGGCTAAAGGTTATTTCAGTTTGGTGAGTCTATCTCTTGCAGCCACGGCAGCCTCCGATTGTGGATAGACCTTGATCAGGTCTTCCAGCGTTTTGCGGGCGGAGCGGGTGTCCTTCAGTTCGATCTGGCAATTGGCTATGGACAATGCCGCCTCCGGGGCGCGCACATGGTCGGGTGCCTGGCCGATCAGGGCCTTGAAGTTGGCAATGGCCTCGCGGTAGTCGCGGGTGGCGTACTGCGCGTTGCCCAGCCAGAACAGCGCCGAAGGGTTGTAGCCGCTTGTGGGGTTGCGTTTGACGAAGTCAACAAACGCTGTTTGCGCTGCCGGGAATTCGCCCCTGCGGAAGATGGCCAGCGCGGCTTCGTAGTCGCGCTTTTCGTTCGGGTTGGCGGTGAATTCCTTGCCGTCCACGCTGACCTTGGACGGCTCGAACTTGCTGAACCGGTCGTCCACGCCCTGGGCGATGTCTTTTTGCCGGCGCTGCATCTCGGCCACGTCGCGGGCCAGTTGTTCGTCAGAGCCGCGCAGCCGTGCGAGGTCCGAACGGACAGCCTCGATCTGGTTTTGCAACTCCAGCAAGCTGCGGCGCATCTGCGCGTTTTCTTCGCTGGCACGCTGCAGCTCATCGGCCAGTCGCTTGCTGTTGCCCTCGCCTGCCAGGCGGTTGGCCTCCACGCGCTGGCGCAATTCAAGGATGGCCTTGCGTGCCTCGTCGTCGTCAAACAGGGCGGCTTGCACGCCGCCCGGCGCGAGCAAAAACAGGCCCGAAAGAGCCAGGCTCGCCAAGTGGGCGCTGCGAAGCGAAATCAGGGTTTTCAATTTCATCGGTAAGCGATCTCGGCGCGGCGGTTCTTGGCAAAGGCTTCTTCATTCATGCCGGGTTCAGCCGGCTTTTCCTTGCCAAAGCTCACCGCCTCCACCTGGTTGTCGCCAACGCCCAGCAAGCCCAGCGCGCGGCGCACCGCCTCGGCACGCTTCTGGCCCAGGGCCAGGTTGTATTCGCGGCCACCACGCTCGTCGGTGTTGCCCTCGATCACGACCTTGCGGCCTGGCGCCGACTTGATGAAGCGCGCGTGCGACTCAATCAATGCCTGAGAGTCAGGCTTGATGATGAAACTGTCGTAGTCAAAGTACACCACGCGGCCCACGCCGTTGGGCCCGGCCATGTCATTGTTGGCATTATTAAGCCGCACGGGTTCCACCACGCTTTTGGTGGCGGCGTTGGCATTGGCGCCTGCATTGGAATCGGCCGGCTGCACGGGCTTCAAGGTGGCGTCGCTCACCGGCGGCTCATCCAGCTTCACGCTGGAGGCGCAGCCCGCCATGAGTGCGGCAGCAGACAAGGCCAAAAACAATTTCTTCATCGGTGCTCCTTCAATTCGTTATTGCTTCTGAAACGGACCCCAGTCCGGTTCACGTATGTCGCCGCCCTGGCCTGCCAGGCGCGCCTTGATCTTGCCGTCCAGCGTACTGGTCATCAATGCCTCGCGGCCTTGTTGCTGCGTGGCATAGACGATCAGTTTGCTGTTGGGCGCAAAGCTCGGGTTCTCGTCAGCTGTGGTGTCGGTGATGGAGGTCACGGTCGCACTTGAAAGCTCCATCACCTGCAGCTTGAATGCGCCACTGATTCGGGAAATATAGGCCAGCCAGCGGCCGTCAGGACTGATGGACGGCGAGATGTTGTAACCCCCCGTAAATGTCACTCGCTCGGGGTTACCGCCTACAGACGGCATGCGGTAGATCTGGGGGGCGCCGCCCCGGTCGCTAACGAAATATATCGAGCGGCCGTCGGGTGAATAGCAGGGCTCGGTGTCGATGCTGGTCGACTGGATCAGGCGTTTCGGTTCGCCACCGTTGGCGTCAATTGTGTAGAGCTGCGAGCCGCCATCGCGGCTTAGGGTGACGGCCAGCGTGCGCCCATCAGGCGCCCAGGCCGGTGCGCTGTTGGAGCCCCTGAAGTTGGCGATGAGGCGGCGCTGGCCGCTGGCCACGTTGTGCACATAGACCACCGGCTTGCGCGATTCAAACGACACGTAGGCCAGCAGGTTGCCGCCCGGCGCCCATGAAGGCGAGATGATCGGCTCGGGGCTGGCCAGGGCGCTTTGCGCGTTCTCGCCGTCAGAGTCGGCCACCCACAGGTTGTAGCGCGTGCCGGCCTTGGTGACGTAGGCGATGCGGGTCGAAAACACGCCCTTGTCGCCAGTGAGCTTTTCATAAATGAAGTCGGCAATGCGGTGGGCCGCCAGGCGCAGGTCGCCTTGGGTGACCGGGTAGCTGAGGCCGCCGAGGTCTTGCCCGCGCACCACGTCCCAGAGCCTGAAGCGCACGTCGTAGCGGCCGTCGGCCAGGCGCGTGACGCTGCCGGTGACGAGCGAGTCGGCAGCGCGCTGGCGCCACAGCGACACATCGGGCCGCGAGCTTTCGTCCAGCGCGGGGCCGGACGCATCCACGCCGCGAAACTGGCCGCTGCGTTCCAGGTCGGCCTGGATGATGGCGGCAATTTTCTGCGGCGCCTGTGCTTCGCCGCGAAACGGCGAGACGGCGATGGGTAATTGCGTCAGGCCCACGCCTGACACTTCGACGCGGAACTGCGCGAGGGCCGGGGCCATCGGCGCCGTGACGAGGCCGGCGACCATGAGCCGGCGGGAGAGGCAAGGTGAGGGCAAGCCAGACGAGCCCGAAGGTTCAGGGATTGGATTTCGTAATGTCATCTTGTCGATTCAAACAGTAGAGCGCAAAGTATTTCCCGAATGCGGCCTGCGCCTGCATGGTGCACACGGCAAAACCCATGGCACCGTCGAGAAACCCGAGACGGAAAAAGTAGCTTCGTATAAAGGCTACCACGCTGGCCAGAGCCGCCCTGGGCATCGAGGTCTTTTGCCCGCGCGCGTGGCGCTGCAGCGCCCAGGCCTGGCTGTACTGCTGCAGTTTGCGCCAGTAGTGGTTGGGTGTGGGGTAGCTGTAGTGCTGCAGGGGCGAGGCGATGAGTGCCGTCGCCTGAGGTTGATCGGGCACCAGCCTTTCATGAACGAGGTCGTCCGTAAAACGCGCTGTGCCGCGTTTGAAAAGCCGCAACACGTGATCGGGCGTCCAGCCGCAGTGGCGTATCCACTGGCCGCAAAACTGCGTGTCGCGCGGCAGCTTGTACGACGCTACGGGGCCGTCTGCCACCACCACTGCCTGGATGGCGCGGGCCAGCTCTGGCGTAACGCGCTCATCTGCGTCGATGGAAAACACCCAATCTCCCGTAGCGCGGTCCAGCGCGCGGTTTTTCTGCGGGCCGAAGCCGGGCCAGTCTGCCACCGGCACCACTGTTGCCCCTGCGGCTTGGGCCAGTGCGGCAGTCGCATCGGTGCTGGCGTTGTCCACCACAATGACTTCATCAGCAAACGCCACCGACGCGAGGCACGCGGCAATGTTGCTTTCTTCGTTGCGGGTGATGAGGATGACGCTGAGGCGGCGCCGGCCGGGGGAAGCGCCTTCGGGCGAGCCTGAAAGTGAGGTTGCCGCTTGGTCTGATAATCGCTGGGCCATCGCTAATTATGCCCACCGTGCCCACTGACTCCACAGACTTCACTGCCCAGCACAAGCCCATACGGGGCATGAAGCGCCTGCTGCCTTATTTTGGCAAGGCCCGCGGCGCCTGGGCACTGGCCCTTCTGGGTACCGTGGTCGCCGCCATCACCGAGCCGATGATTCCTGCCCTGCTCAAGCCGCTGTTGGACCGCGGCTTCCAGCAAGGCGCGTTGAACCTGTGGATCGTGCCGGCTGCACTGCTGCTGCTCTTCGGCGTGCGGGGCCTGAGCAATTTTGTGGCGCAGGTGGCCTTGGCCAAGGTGGCCAATGACGGCATGCTGGCCTTGCGCCGCGCGCTGTTCGGCCACTTGCTGGATGCTGACATGGCGCTGTTCTCGCGCCAGTCGGCCAGCGCCTTGTCCAACACGGTGGTGTATGAGGTGCAGACGGGCTCGTCGCTGCTGATCAACGCGCTGCTCAGCCTCACTCGCGACAGCCTCACGCTCGCGGCGCTGGTGGGTTACCTGCTCTACCTCAACTGGCGGCTCACGCTGATCGTGGTGGTGCTGTTTCCGGCTGTGGCGTTTGTCATGCGGTCGCTTTCGCGCAGGCTGTACCGCATCACCAAGGCCAGTCAGGACGCGACCGACAGCCTCGCCTATGTGGTGGAAGAAAACGTACTGGCCCACCGTATGGTGCGGCTGCATGCGGCGCAGGCCTCGCAGGCCGGGCGCTTCCGGCTGGTCAGCGACACCATGCGCCGCCTGGCCATGAAGTCCACGGTCGCCTCAGCCGCCATGACGCCGCTCACCCAGATGCTGGCGGCCTGCGCGCTGTCAGGCGTGATCACCGTGGCGCTGTGGCAGAGCAATTCCTCGGGAATTACCGTGGGCAGCTTCGTGGCCTTCGTCACGGCCATGCTGATGCTGGTGGCGCCGATCAAGCACCTGTCGGAGGTTGCAGGGCCCATCACCCGCGGCCTGGCAGCGCTGGAGCGTGGGCTCGACCTGATGGAGCAAACCCCGCCGGAGTCGGGCGGCCACTATGCCCAGGAGCGCGCGCAGGGGCGCATCAGTTTTGACAAGGTTTCTGTGCGCTACACCGAAGACGGCGCGCCCGCTCTGGACGGCGTCACGCTGGAGGTCGCGCCGGGCGAGGTGGTGGCGCTGGTCGGCCGCTCGGGCTCGGGCAAGACGACGCTGGCCAACCTGCTGCCGCGCTTTGTGATTGCGGCGCAAGGCAGCATCCAGCTGGACGGCCACGACGTGCGCGACTGGGACCTGGGCGCATTGCGCAAACAGTTCGCCATGGTCAGCCAGGACGTGGTGATGCTCAACGGCACGCTGGCCGAGAACGTGGCCCTGGGCGAAGCGTTAGACAGGGCCAGGGTCCGCACCTGCCTGGAGGCCGCCAATCTGGACCGACATGTAGCCGGCCTGCCGATGGGCATGGACACCCAGGTGGGCCACAACGCCACCCAACTCTCCGGTGGCCAGCGCCAGCGCCTGGCCATCGCCCGCGCCCTGTACAAAGACGCGCCCATCCTGATTCTTGATGAAGCCACCTCGGCCCTTGACACCGAGTCCGAGCGGCTGGTGCAGGAAGCCCTGCAGCGGCTGATGGCCGGGCGTACCACGCTCATCATTGCGCACCGGCTGACCACTATCGAGCATGCCGACCGCATCGTGGTGATGGACCACGGCCGGGTGATGGAACAGGGCACGCATGCGCAGCTGTCGGCGCTGCACGGCTTGTATGCGCGGCTGCACCAGACGGGCTTTGCGCGCTCGCCCGTCCCCGGTGCAGCGCTTGAAGGTGAAGCGGGTGCGAATGCGGGTGCGGGTGCGGGTGCGGGTGCGGGTGCGGAGCAGGCGGCATGACGGCAACGGATTCGACCGCAGCCTTGCCACCGCGGTCAACAGGCCGCGCCTCCATCAGCGGCTTCACCTTCATCCGTAACGGCGCTCAACTGGGCTTCCCGTTCGAGGCGTCGATCCGCTCCCTGCTCCCGCTGGTGGATGAGTTTGTCATCGCCGTGGGCGCGGGCTCGGACGACACGCTTGAACGCATCCGCCTGATCGGGGATGAAAAAATCCGAGTCATCGAGACGATCTGGAATGAGCGGATGGCTGAACGCGGCTTTGTCTACGCGCAGCAAAAAATGATCGCGCAGTACGCCTGCACCGGCGACTGGGCCTTCTACCTTGAAGGCGATGAGGTGCTGCACGAGCAGGACCTCCCCCGCATTCGCGCCAGTGTGGACAGGCACCATACCAACCCGCAGGTCGAGGCGCTGGTGTTCGACTACCTGCATTTCTACGGCTCGCCGCAGTGGCTGGCTGTGAGCCCTGCCTGGTACCGCCGCGAATGCCGGCTGATCCGCAACACCATCCGCAGCTACGCGCCCGACGGCCAGTTCTGGGTGGTGATGGACAAGCACAAACGCGGCCGCAACCCGCAAGCAGCTCTGGCTGGCGCGCCGATCTACCACTACGGCCATGTGCGCCGGCTGGACTACATGCAGCAGAAGATGAACCAGGTGAGCCGCTACTGGTCAGGCGCTGCGCCCAAGGTGGCCTACTCGAAGATTGACCCGCAGTCGCTGGCTGCGTTTGGCGGGACGCATCCGGCGCTGATGGCGCAGTGGCTGGCGAATGAAGCGGAGCTGAGCTTTACGCCTTCAGCCGATCATGTGCTGACGCGGCGGGAGAAAAAGCACCGCCTGGCGATGAAGCTGGAGAAGATGTTTGGCTGGGACTTGTGCCACAAACACTACACGTTGGTCGCGTGATTCCAGGATGCGTGGAACCGGCCTGGCCGGGCCGCTGCATCGCCCCCCAGTGGGGGGAGGAGGCGCGCGATAGCGCGCTTCGGGGGGCGTCTATAACAGCACGATGTCGTACTGTTCCTGCCCCATCGCCCCTTCGCTCTGCAGCGAGATCGGCTTGCCGATGAAGTCCGAAAGGCCCGCCAGGTGCTGGCTCTCTTCATCCAGGAACACCTCGATCACCTGCGGCGCCGCCACCACGCGGTACTCGCGTGGATTGAACTGACGGGCCTCGCGCAATATCTCCCGCAGGATGTCGTAGGCCACACTGCGCGCTGTCTTGACCTGTCCCCTGCCCTGGCAGGCGGCGCAGGGTTCGCACAGCATGTGGGCCAGGGACTCCCGGGTGCGCTTGCGGGTCATCTCGACCAAACCCAGCTGCGAGAAGCCGCCCGACATGGTTTTCACGCGATCCCGCGAAAGCTGCTTGCGAAACTCGGCCAGCACCGCCTCGCGATGGTCCTCGCGCGCCATGTCGATGAAGTCGGCAATGATGATGCCGCCCAGATTGCGCAGCCGCAGTTGCCGCGCAATCGCCTGCGCGGCCTCCAGGTTGGTCTTGAAAATCGTGTCGTCAAAATTGCGCGCGCCCACGTAGCCGCCGGTGTTGACGTCCATCGTGGTCAGCGCCTCGGTCTGGTCCACGATCAGGTAGCCGCCAGATTTCAGCTCCACCCGCTTGCCCAATGCCTTGCCAATTTCCTCGTCGATGGAAAACAGATCGAAGATCGGCCGCTCGCCTTTGTACAGCTGCAGCTTGGCGGCCGCCGCCGGCATCAACTCATTGCCAAAGGCCAGCAGCCGGTCGAACTGCTCGCGCGAGTCCAGGCGGATGGTCTGCGTTTCTTCGCCCACCATGTCGCGCAGCACGCGCTGCAGCAGGCTCAGGTCCTGGTGCAGGATCGACATGGGCGGCAGTTTGGTCGACGCTTCCTTGATGCGCGCCCAGGTCTTGCGCAGGTAGGCAATGTCTTCGGACAGTTCCGCGTCGGTGGAGTCTTCGCCGTTGGTGCGAAGGATAAAGCCGCCGCCCTGCGGGCCCACCAGCGTTTGCAGCCGCGAGCGAAGATCGTCCCGCTGGGCCACCGGTATTTTTTGCGACACACCCAGATGATCGTCCTGCGGCAAAAACACCAGCAGCCGCCCGGCGATGCTGATCTGCGTGGACAGGCGCGCACCCTTGGTGCCGATCGGGTCCTTGATGACCTGCACCATGATCGCCTGGCCCTCAAACACCTGGCGCTCGATCGGAGTGATGGGTTGGCCGTTGCGCATCATCCCCGGCGACTCGCCGTCGGGCTGGCGGTGCCAGACATCGGCCACATGCAGGAAGGCGGCACGCTCCAGCCCGATGTCGATGAAGGCCGACTGCATGCCCGGCAGCACGCGTGCCACTTTGCCCAGGTACACATTGCTGACCAGGCCCCGCTCCAGCGTGCGCTCCACATGCAGCTCCTGAACGGCGCCGTTTTCCACCATGGCGACGCGTGTTTCCTGGGGCGACCAGTTGATGAGGATGTCTTGTTGCATGGGATTATTTTTTCATCAGGCCGAGGGCATTGAGCACGCCGAGGGCCTTGAGTAGTTGCGCCGTTTCGAACATTGGCAATCCCATGATGCCAGAGTAGGAGCCGCTGAGGTGTGAAATGAAGGCGGCGGCCGCACCCTGCACCGCGTACGCTCCGGCCTTGCCCATGGGCTCGCCTGAGGCCACGTAAGCCTTGATGACGGCGGGCGACATGGGGGCGAAGGTCACGCGTGACTCACTCAGCGCTGCGACGCGTGTGCGGCCCTTCTGAATGGCTACAGCCGTGAGAACGCGATGGGTGCTGCCTGCCAACTCGCCAAGCATTCGCTGTGCATCTTTCGCGTCTTCAGGCTTGCCGTAGATGTTGCGGCCCAGGGCCACCGTGGTGTCGGAGCACAGCACCGGCGCTACTGGCAGCCCGCGCCGCTTCATGCGCGCCAGGGCAGCGTCCAGCTTCAGGCCGGTCACGCGTTGCACGTAGGTGGCGGGGGCCTCGTTGCGGAGCACGGCTTCGAGCGATTCGGCGTCTTCCTGCGCATCGGGCAGCAGCAGCTCATGCGCCACGCCAAGCTGCTCCAGCAACTGCCGGCGGCGCGGGCTTTGGGAAGCCAGGTAGATGAATCCGCTCATGCGCTATTCACGGTGGTAGGGATGATTGGCGTTGATGGACCAGGCCCGGTACAGCTGCTCGATCAGCAGCACCCGCACCATGGCGTGAGGCAGCGTGAGGTCCGACAGGCGGATGCGCTCATGGGCAGCCTTCTTGAAGTCCGGGTCCAGCCCGTCCGGCCCGCCGATGACCAGCGCCACGTCGTCACTCTCCAACTGCCAGGATTTGAGCTTGGCCGCCAGCGCAACGGTGGTGAGCGAGGTGCCGCGCTCATCGAGCGCGACGATTCGGCAACCTTTGGGGATGGCCGCCTCAATCCGCTCGCGTTCGGCGGCGTACAGATTCTCAAGTGTTTTGGAGCCCCGCGTCTCTGTCTTGACCGCCTTCAGCTCGACTTTGAGCTCAGGCGGAAAGCGCTTGGCGTAGTCGTCGTAGGCCACTTGCGCCCAGTCGGGCACCCGCAGGCCGACGGCGACCAGGAACAGCCTCATGCCCTGCGGGAAGCGGGTTTCCTGACAGGAGCTTTGGCGGTAGCAACCTTCTTGGCAGCGGGCTTCTTGCCCGGCGCATTGACGACCAGCATCTTGCCGGGCGTCTTTTGCGCAGGTGCGCGCGCCGGTGTTTTGGCTGGAGCCCGCGCTGCGGTACCTGACGTCTTGGCTGGAGCCCGCACTGCGCTACCTGACGTCTTCGCTGGTGCCCGAGCTGCGCTGCCTACGGCCTTCGCTGGTGCACGAGACGGTGCTGGTGCCCGCGAGGGTGCCGGCGCCGCTGCCCTGGCGGGCGCCCGCGACGGCGTCTTGGCCGGTGCAGTGCCCCCTGCCCTGACCGCATTGGCATTGCGGGAAGCAATCCCGCGGGCCGACGGCTTGCGCGCGCCGGTGGCGGCCTTTTCTTGACGGGCAACCTGCTCGGCAGCCTTTACCGCGGTTTTGGCGGCGCTGCTGCGGCGCAGCGACGGGCCGTCGTCAACCGCCTTCTTCTTCGCATTCCTGCTGGGCTCTTTGGCGGGCTTTTCTTCCTCGGCCTGCGCAGGCCTGGACGAGCCAAACTTCAGGCGCACCGGTTTATCACCCCAGATTTCTTCAAGGTGGTAGTACTGGCGGATGGCCGGCTGCATGATGTGCGCCACGGCAGCGCCGCAGTCCACGATGATCCATTCGCCGTTGTCCTCACCCTCAATGCGCGGCTTGGGAAAGCCCGCCTCGCGCACAGCATCACGCACGCTGGCCGCAAGGGCCTTGGTCTGCCGGTTGGAGGTGCCCGATGCCACGATGACCCGCTCGAAAAGCGGTGTGAGGTGTTCTGTGTTGAAGACCACGACGTCCTGCGCCTTGACGTCTTCCAGGCCATCAACAATGGCGCGCTGGAGTTTCTGGGTGTCTTTTTTGGCGGCTGATTCGCTTTGGGTGTCGTTGGTCATCAAGAGGCAAGGTAGAGGTGATGTTGGTCAATATAGCGCGCAACGCCGCCGGGAACCAGATGGGCTATCCCTTTTGAGGCAGAAACACGCTGGCGGATGTCTGTGGCGCTGATGGACGTGGGCGGCAATTGCAGCGTTTCAAACCGCCCCAGGGGCGCTGTTGAAATGTCGAATCCGATGGAGTTGCTGTCAGATTCGAGGCGTCCAGCTATGGAAAGAGTAGCAAGCTGCATTATCTCACGCCACTGCCGCCAGCCTGGCAGCTTGGCCGCCTGATCCGCGCCGAGGACTATGTAGAAACTGACGCCCGGAAACTCAGTCTGCAACTCGTGCACCGTGTCGATGGTGTAAGTGGGGCCGGCCCGGCGTATTTCGCGGTCGTCCACCACCACGCGCGGCAAGCCGCCAAAGGCCAGGCGCGCCATGGCCAGGCGGTCTTCAGCGGCTGTGAGCTCGCGCGGTTTGTGCCAGGCTTGCCCGGTGGGAAAGACGCGGAGCTCATCTAGCTGCAACTGCGCTACAGCCGCGTTGATCAGCGCCACATGGGCATCGTGGGGCGGGTCAAAGGCACCACCAAAAATGCCCAGGCGCTGCACCGTTGGTGTCAAAGCCAGTCCCTGCGGATGAGGAATTTCTTGTACAGGTCGTCTTCCGGCGAGCCGCTCTTGGTCTTGCGCTGGTAGGCCCAGCTGGCCAGCGGCGGCATCGACAGCAAAATGGACTCGGTGCGCCCGCCCGACTGCAGGCCAAAGTGTGTGCCGCGGTCCCAGACCAGGTTGAACTCCACATACCGGCCCCGGCGGTACAGCTGGAAGTTGCGCTCGCGCTCGCCGTAGGGCGTGTCCTTGCGCAGCGAGAGGATGGGCAGGTAGGCGTCCAGGAAGGAGTCGCCCACCGAGCTCATCATTGCGAAGTTGTGGTCAAAGCCCAGCTCGCTGAAGTCGTCAAAGAATATGCCGCCAATGCCGCGCTGCTCCTCGCGGTGCTTGAGCACGAAGTACTCGTCGCACCATTTTTTGAAGCGGGGGTACTTGTCTTCCCCAAACGGCGCCAGCGTGTTCTTGCAGACGCTGTGGAAGTACACCGCGTCTTCTTCGTAGCCGTAGATGGGCGTGAGGTCCATGCCGCCGCCAAACCAGCACACCGGCTCGCCGCCAGCCGGGGTGGCCGAGAGCATGCGCACGTTCATGTGCACCGTGGGGGCATAAGGGTTGCGGGGGTGAAACACCAGCGACACGCCCATCGCCTCGAACGGCGCATTGACCAGCTCCGGCCGGTGCTGCGTGGCCGATGCCGGCAGCCGGTGGCCGCGCACATGCGAGAAGCCACAGCCGGCGCGCTCGAACACCGTGCCTTCTTCAATGATTTTGGTGATGCCATCGCCTTGCAAGGGCTCGCCGGGCGCCTTCGTCCAGGTATCTGACAAAAACTCGGTGCCATCAATTGCGGCGATGCTGGAGGTAATGCGCTGCTGCAGGTCCAGCAGGTAGTCCCGCACCATGTCGTTGGTTGTCATGACGTCGCTCATCGTATTGCCCTGTAGCCAATGTCCTTGCGGTATTGGGCCCCGTCGAAGTGAATGCTGTTGGCCACTTCATAAGCCTTTTGCTGGGCACCTTTAACGCTGTCAGCCAGCGCGGTGACGCACAGCACCCGGCCACCGCTGGCGATGATTGCGCCGTCTTTCCCGGCGGTGCCGGCGTGAAACACCATGGTGCTGTCCGTCTCTTTGGGCAGGCCGGAGATCACATCGCCCTTGCGCGGATTCATCGGGTAGCCGTGCGCGGCCATCACGATGCCAAGCGCAGTGCGGCGGTCCCATTCCAGATCGATCTGGTCGAGGCTGCCGGAGGTGGCGGCCAGCATCACGTCAAACAGGTCGGACTTAAGCCGCATCATGATGGGCTGGGTCTCCGGGTCGCCCATGCGGCAGTTGAATTCGAGCGTCTTGACGCGGCCCTGCGCATCAATCATCAGGCCGGCGTAGAGAAAGCCGGTGAAGGGGATACCGGCGCTCTCCATGCCCTTGATGGTCGGCAGGATGATCTCGCGCATCGCGCGGGCGTGGATCTCGGGGGTGACCACTGGCGCGGGTGAATACGCGCCCATGCCGCCGGTGTTGGGGCCTTCGTCCCCGTCCAGCAGGCGCTTGTGGTCCTGGCTGGTGGCCAGCGCGGTGACGTTCTTGCCGTCACACATCACGATGAAGCTGGCTTCTTCGCCCGCCAGGAATTCTTCAATGACCACGCGCGCGCCACCTGCGTTGTGCGTGACCCCCAGCTTGTTGTCCAGCAGCATGAAGTCGATGGCTTCATGCGCCTCCTGCGCCGTCATCGCCACGACCACGCCCTTGCCCGCTGCCAGGCCGTCAGCCTTGACGACGATGGGCGCGCCCCTGGCGTCCACATAGGCATGCGCCGCGGCGGCATCGGTAAAGGCCTCGTAGTCGGCCGTGGGAATGTGGTGGCGTTTCATGAACGCCTTGGAAAAGGCCTTGGAGCTTTCCAGCTGCGCCGCAGCGCGGGTGGGCCCGAAGATGCGCATGCCGTGGGCACGGAACTCGTCCACCACGCCGGCTGCCAGCGGCTGCTCGGGGCCCACCACCGTCAGCGCGATTTTTTCGGCCTGCGCCCATTCGCGCAGCGCCTTCACATCGGTGATGGCAATATTGCCCAGCCGGCTGTCCTGTGCGGTGCCGCCATTGCCCGGCGCGACAAATACCGCCTGCACCTTGGGCGACTGCGCCAGCTTCCAGGCCAATGCGTGTTCACGGCCGCCGCCACCAATTACCAATACTTTCATTGAGTCGTTTTCATTCGCTGATGGCAGCGTTGTGGAAGACGTCTTGCACGTCTTCCAGGTCTTCAAGGATGTCCAGCAGTTTTTGCATCTTCGCAGCGTCCTCGCCTGCCAGTTCAATGGTGTTCTCCGGCCGCATCGTCACCTCCGCCACTTCGGGCTTGAGGCCGGCAGCTTCCAGCGCATTCTTGACCGCTTCAAACCCAGCATACGCCGTGAGCACCTCGATGGCGCCGTCGTCACCCGTCAGCACGTCTTCGGCGCCGGCTTCCAGGGCCACTTCCATGATCCGGTCTTCGCTCGTGCCCGGCGCAAAAATCAGCTGGCCGCAATGCTTGAACTGGAATGCTACCGAGCCTTCGGTGCCCATGTTGCCGCCGTACTTGCTGAAGGCGTGGCGCACTTCGGCCACGGTGCGCACCCGGTTGTCGGTCATGGTGTCCACGATGATGGCGGCACCGGCAATGCCGTAGCCTTCATAGCGGATTTCCTCGTAGTTGACGCCTTCCAGGTTGCCGGTGGCCTTGTCGATGTTGCGCTTGACGGTGTCAGCCGGCAGGTTGGCGGCCTTGGCCTTTTCAACGGCCAGCCGCAAGCGCGGGTTGATGCTTAAATCAGCGCCGCCCTGACGTGCCGCCACCATGATTTCACGGATGACCCGGGTCCAGACCTTGCCGCGCTTTTCATCCTGCCTGCCTTTGCGGTGCTGAATATTTGCCCATTTACTGTGACCGGCCACGGGAAGTCCTTTGGTATTGATTTAATCTACGCACTGAATTTTACTTTTCCACCAAACCTGACTACAGGACTTTCCATGGCCGAACCGCTGTTGCTCGCAAAGAATGCTCTAACGCAATGCTTTCTCTTACCGGCGCTGGCCAACCGGCATGGCCTGATCACCGGCGCCACCGGCACCGGCAAGACCGTCACGCTGCAAACGCTGGCCGAGAACTTCTCCCGCATCGGGGTGCCGGTCTTCGTGGCCGACGTGAAGGGCGACCTGACCGGCACCAGCCAGGCAGGCAGCATCGGCGAGAAGATGGCCGGCATCCTGAAGGAACGCGGCATCGACAAGCCCACTTCCGCCGCCTGCCCCGCCACGCTGTGGGACGTGTTTGGCGACCAGGGCCACCCGGTACGGGCGACAGTATCCGACATGGGGCCGCTGCTGCTGGGCCGCATGCTCAATGTGAATGAAACGCAGGCCGGCGTGCTCAACCTGGTGTTCAAGATCGCAGACGACAACGGCATGCTGCTGCTCGACCTGAAAGACCTGCGTGCGATGCTGCAGTACGTGGGCGACAACGCGTCCGACTTCACCACCAGGTACGGCAACGTGAGTGCCGCCAGCGTGGGCGCCATCCAGCGCGGCCTGCTGCAGATCGAGACCCAGGGCGGCGAGAAGTTTTTTGGCGAGCCCATGCTCAATATCTCCGACCTGATGCAGACGGACACGAATGGCCACGGGGTCATCAACATCCTGGCCGCCGACAAGCTGATGAACTCGCCGCGCCTTTACGCCACCTTCCTGCTGTGGATGCTGTCGGAGCTGTTCGAACAGCTGCCCGAGATTGGCGACCCCGAAAAGCCCAAGCTCGTGTTCTTTTTTGACGAGGCACATCTGCTGTTCAACGAGGCGCCCAAGGTGCTGATCGAACGGATTGAACTGGTTGTACGCCTCGTCCGTTCCAAGGGCGTGGGCGTTTATTTTGTGACGCAGAACCCGCTGGACATTCCCGACTCGGTGCTCGCGCAGCTGGGCAACCGCGTGCAGCACGCCTTGCGCGCCTTCACCCCGCGTGACCAGAAGGCAGTCAGGGCCACCGCCGAAACCATGCGGCAAAAGCCGGGGCTGGACATTGAAAAAGCCATCACCGAACTGGCGGTGGGGGAGGCCTTGATCAGCCTGCTGGATGAGAAAGGCCGCCCTGGTATCACCGAGCGCGTGTACGTGGTGCCGCCGGGCAGCCAGATCGGGCCGATCACCCCTGAGCAACGGCAGGCGCTGATCAAAAACTCTCTCGTGGCGGGTGTGTACGAGAAGGCGCAGGACCGCGACTCGGCCTATGAAAAGCTGACAGCCCGCACGGCTTCGGCGCAGGGTGCGCCGGCGGGTGGTGGGGCCGGTGGTGCTGGCGCCCAGTTGCCCGGCGCGGCCGGGGCGGGGCAACAGGCATCCGGCGGCGGCATCCTCGGCGGCTTGAATGACGTGCTCTTCGGCACGACGGGCCCGCGCGGCGCGCGCCACGAAGGCCTTGCACAAAACATGGCCCGGTCGGCAGTTCGCACCATTGGCAGCACAGTCGGCCGCGAGATCATCCGCGGTGTGCTGGGCAGCATCTTCGGCGGCAAGCGGCGCTAAGCCCTTGTCAGCACCACCCGCGGCCGGTACATTGGTTTTTTTTAAAGGGTTTCAATGTCTGTTGAAAGCGCGCCAAGACATATTCGCCTGACGTCCCACGCCGGGGGGCATGGCGCGATTCCGATCCACTGGGGCGCAGCCACACCGCAGGAACGCGGCCCGGTGGTTGGCACCACCACCAACCGCAGCCACCGCAACGTCATTGGCACGCACAGCGGCTCCTACAGCGTGTACCGCGCGCTGGCAGTGGCCTCGGGGGCGCTCAAGGCCAGCCACAAGGCGGACCTGACCAACACCTCACCCACCGACATCATCGGCCCCTATCCGCAGTGGAGCGAGCCAGGCCGCATCGTGGCCATGGACCCGTGGGGCGCCACGGTGGCCGACGTGTTTTCGGCCGAGCTGGCAGCGGGTTACGACATCCGGCCCACCATTGCCGTGACGCAGGCGCATGTGATCCTTCCTGAGGTGATCGAGGCGCTGCAGTCAGGCAGGCTCAAGGCCGACGGCAAGTTTCTCACCGCCGGTGGCGCCGCGATGGTGACCAAGGTGGCTGTGGAGCCCGTGTGGTTCCTGCCGGAAGTGGCAAAGCGCTTTGGCTGCGCCGAGGCCGACCTGCGCCGCGTGTTGTTTGAAGAAACCGGCGGCATGTACCCCGAGCTGGTGACGCGCAGCGACCTGGAAGTGTTCCTGCCGCCCATCGGCGGTCTCACCGCCTACATCTTCGGCAAGCCGCGCGACCTGGCCAACCCCGAGATCGAGCTGACCGCGCGGGTGCATGACGAGTGCAATGGCTCCGACGTGTTCGGCTCCGACATCTGCACCTGCCGGCCCTACCTCACCCACGCGATTGAAGAGTGCATTCAGGGCGCGCAGCGCGGCGGCGTGGGCTTGGTGTCGTACTTCCGCAAGGAAGGCCGGGCGCTGGGCGAGGTCACCAAGTTCCTGGTCTACAACGCCCGCAAGCGGCAGGTGGGTGGCGACACGGCTGACCAGTATTTCAACCGCACTGAATGCGTGGCCGGCGTGCAGGACATGCGCTTCCAGGAGCTGATGCCCGATGTGCTGAACTGGCTGGGCATCCGCAAGATCCACAGGCTGGTGTCGATGAGCAACATGAAGTACGACGCGATCACCCGCTCGGGCATCGAGGTGGTGGAGCGGGTGAACATCCCCGACCACATGATTCCGGCGGACGCCCAGGTCGAGATGGACGCCAAGATGGCGGCCGGCTACTTCACGCCCGGCGCAGTGCCTGATGCGCAGGAGCTGAAAAAGGCCAAGGGCCGCGGGCTGGATGAGCCGCTGGACGCTTGAAGCACCTCCCTGATGCCGCCCACCGCCGCCACCGACATCAACCCCGCCACTGAAGACGGCGCCGCTTCGCTGCTGCGCTCGACCCGCGCGATCCGCAGCCGGGCCAACGCCCTGCTCGCCCGCGCCCGCCGGTTTGAGTCGGAGTTTTTTACCATCAACGACGGCGCGCTCCCCAACACCGCCGCGCTGGTCGCCGAGGTCACCACTGCACGCTACCCCGACCTCAAGATCCCCTACCACAGCCGCTGGCGCCACTTTGAAGCGGGTGGGCATGACCGCGCAGCGCTGCTCAACGCGGCACTGGGTACGGTCAGTCCCCAGGAACGGGCCACGGCGCAGATCGACCTGGCCCTCGTCAGCGTGCTGCTGGACGCCGGCGCCGGCCCCAGCTGGCGGTATGAAGAGGCCAACACCCAACAGACCTTCACGCGATCTGAAGGCCTGGGTGTGGCGAGTGTCCATGCCTTCAGGAGCGGCCTGTTTTCCAGCGACCCGGCCCGGCTGCTGCAAGCCGATGCCAAAGGCCTGCAGGCCATCACGGCGGCCCGTTTAGGCGATGCTTTTCAGGTTGCGCCTGACAACCCGCTCATCGGGCTGGAAGGCCGCGCCACCCTGTTGCGCCGTCTGGGTGATGCCGTGCAGGCGCAGCCTGCCGTCTTCGGCTCCCCTGCCCGGCCCGGCGGGCTTTTCAGTCACCTGGCGGGTAACGCAAAGCAGATCGATGCGCACGACATTCTCACGCTGCTGCTTACCGCCCTGGCCCCCATCTGGCCCGCGCAGAACATGATCGGCGGCCAGGCAATGGGCGACTGCTGGCGCCACCCCGCTGTGCAGGGAGAGGGTTTGAGCCACGGGTGGATGCCGTTTCACAAACTCTCGCAGTGGCTGACCTATTCACTTCTTGAACCATTCGAATGGGCTGGCGTCAAGGTCGCGGGCCTGGACGGCCTGACCGGCCTGCCGGAATACCGCAATGGCGGCCTGTTGCTGGACGCTGGCGTGCTGCGGCTGAAGGACGAGTCGCTGGCCCGGACACCCGCCCAGGCGGGAGACGCCTTCATCGTCGAATGGCGCGCCCTGACGGTGGCCCTGCTTGACGAACTGGCCCCGCTGGTGCGCGACCACCTGGGCCTGACCGAAGCGCAGATGCCGCTGGCCTGCGTGCTGGAAGGCGGTACCTGGGCGGCAGGCCGCGTATTGGCGCAACGTTTGCGGGGCGGCAGCCCGCCGCTCAACATCGTGAGCGATGGGACCGTGTTCTGATCGATCATCCAGAAATCAAATATCCTGAGGAAACAAAAACCATGAGCAACGGCACCACCGGCAACGTTCACCTGCTGGACCATCCCCTGGTTCAGCACAAGCTGACCCTGATGCGCAAGAAGGAGGCCAGCACCAACAGCTTCCGCCGGCTGCTCAATGAGCTGTCGATGCTGATGGCCTATGAAGTGACGCGCGACATGGCCATGCAGGAGGTGCAGATCGAGACGCCGCTGGAGACGATGACGGCGAAGGTGATTGACGGCAAGAAGCTGGTGTTTGTGTCCATCCTGCGTGCGGGCACCGGCATTCTGGACGGCATGCTCACCGTGGTGCCGGGTGCACGCGTAGGCCACATCGGCCTGTACCGCGACCCCAAAACACTGACGGCGGTGGAGTATTACTTCAAGATGCCGCAGAACATGCAGGACCGCGACGTGATCATCGTCGACCCGATGCTGGCGACCGGCAACTCGGCCATTGCGGCGGTGGATCGGCTCAAGGAACTGGGCCCCAAGTCAATCAAGTTCGTCTGCCTGCTGACCTGCCCGGAGGGCATTGCCGCGCTGCAGAAGGCACACCCGGATGTGCCGATCTACACGGCAGCCATTGACCGGCAGCTCAACGACCATGGCTATATCCTGCCGGGCCTGGGCGACGCGGGAGACCGCATGTTTGGCACCAGGTAGAGGCCGGGCACGGCTATTGCTCAGCTGAGCTTGCGCTTTTAATCTGCGTTCAATTTGTGTGTTGTCTAGTTTTTTAACAAGGAGAAATCATGTTTCAACGTCGCACCGTCATTGCCATCGCCGTGGCCGCTTTCCTGGCCGTCTCTGCTCCGGGCCTCGCCCTGGCACAGGCCAAGCTCAAGGTCGCGGGCATTTACACCGTACCTTTTGAGCAGCAATGGGTCAGCCGCATCCACAAGGCGCTGAAGGCCGCCGAGGCGCGCGGCGAGATCGACTACAAGGCCAGCGAGAACGTGGCCAATGCCGACTACGAACGCGTCATGCGCGAATACGCCACGGGTGGCAGCCAGCTGGTCGTCGGTGAGGCGTTTGCAGTGGAAGCTGCGGCTCGCAAGGTGGCCAAGGACTTCCCCAAGGTCTCGTTCCTCCTGGGCTCCTCGGGCAAGCCGCAGGAGCCGAATCTGGCCGTGTTTGACAACTACATCCAGGAGCCGGCCTACCTGACCGGCATGGTGGCAGGCGGCATGACCAAGTCCAACAAGATCGGCATGGTGGGCGGCTTTCCGATTCCCGAGGTCAACCGGCTGATGAATGCTTTCATGGCGGGCGCGAAGGAAACCAACCCCAAGGTGGAGTTCACCGTCACCTTCATCAACAGCTGGTTTGACCCGCCCAAGGCCAAGGAAGCGGCCTTTGCGATGATCGACAAGGGGGCCGATGTGCTTTACGCCGAGCGCTTTGGCGTGAGCGACGCGGCCAAGGAAAAAGGCAAGCTTGCGATTGGCAACGTCATCAACACCCAGGACAAGTATCCCGACACCGTCGTGGCCTCGGCGCTGTGGAACATGGAGCCCACCATCGACCGCGCCATCAAGATGGCCAAAGAGGGCAAGTTCAAGGCCGAGGATGTGGGCCAGTATTCGATGATGAAGTTCAAGGGCTCGGAGATGGCGCCGCTGGGTACCTTCGAGAAGAAAGTGCCGGCAGATCTGGTCACCAGGGTAAAGGCCACAGAAAAGGCAATTCTTGATGGAAAGTTTGTCGTCAAGATCAACGACAACGCCCCTAAATCAACGAAATGAGTTACCCCCCCGAAGCGGCTTGTCTCCGGCTGCAGGGGATTACCAAGCGCTTCGGGTCTCTTGTGGCCAATGACGCCATCTCACTCGAACTGAAAAACGGTGAGGTGCTGGCGTTGTTGGGTGAGAACGGCGCGGGCAAGTCCACGCTGGTGTCCATCCTGTTTGGGCATTACCTGGCCGACGAAGGCAGCATTGAGGTCTTCGGCCAACCGCTGCCGCCGGGCAACCCGGGCGCCTCGCTTGCCGCCGGGATTGGCATGGTGCACCAGCACTTCACGCTGGCCGACAACCTGAGTGTGCTGGACAACGTGCTCCTGGGGACTGAGCCTTTGTGGCAGCTGTTTTCCCGGCGCGCTGCCGCGCGCGCGAAGCTGCTGGACGTCGCTCAGCGCTTTGGCTTGCCGGTGCGGCCGGAGGCCCTGATTGGCAGCCTTTCGGTTGGCGAACGGCAACGGGTGGAGATCCTCAAGGCGCTGTATCGCGGCGCGCGCATCCTCATCCTGGACGAGCCCACTGCCGTGCTCACACCGCAGGAGAGCGAGGCGCTGTTTGCCACCCTCGCGCAGATGGTGGCGCAGGGCCTGTCCATCATCTTCATCAGCCACAAGCTGGGTGAGGTGCTACGCGTGTCGAGTCGGATCGCGGTGCTGCGGGGCGGCAAGCTGGTGGCGCAGGCTGAGGCGGCGCAAACCACACAGGAACAACTGGCGCAGTGGATGGTGGGGCATGCCGTGGAGCAACCCGGCAGGCGGCCCGCTCTGTCTGTGGGTGCTGCGCACTGCGTGCTGGACAAGGTCAGCACAGCCGCCGGGCAGGGCCGCCTGCTGGAGGTATCGCTTGCACTGCATGCGGGTGAAATCGTGTCGGTGGCCGGTGTGTCGGGCAATGGGCAGGCAGCGCTTGCTGAATTGCTGTGCGGCACGCGCCGGCCTGCTTCAGGCAGGGTGAGCTGGATGGGCCAGCCGATGAAAGCATCCCCCGCCTGGCTGGTGGCGCACGGCGTGGCCCGCATTCCCGAAGACCGGCATGCGGTGGGTGTGGTGGGCGACTTGCCGGTGTGGGAGAACGCGGTGTCCGAGCGCTTGCGCAGCCCCGCTTTTTCGCGCGCGCTGTGGGTGCGGCGCGGCGCGGCGCAAGCGCACGCGCAACGCATCATTGCGGCGTTTGACGTGCGTGGCGCGGGGCTGGCCTCGCCTGCGCGCGTACTGTCGGGCGGCAACATGCAAAAGCTCATCCTCGGGCGCGCGCTGCTCTCGCCCGACGGACAAGTGCCCCGGCTGATCGTCGCGCACCAGCCGACCTGGGGGCTGGATATTGGCGCTGTGGCCTATGTGCAATCACAACTGGTGGCGGCGCGCGATGCAGGCGCTGCCGTTTTGTTGATCTCGGACGACCTGGATGAAGTGCTCACGCTGGGCGACCGGGTGGCCGTGATGCATGCAGGACGGCTGACCGAGGCGCGGCCTGCACAAGGCTGGACCCGGGAGGAGGTCGGGCTGGCGATGGCCGGGGCCGATACGAATCAATCGGCCATGGCAGGCGAGGCATCAAGGGCGGCCCATGCGCCTTGAAAAGCGCCCTGCCAGCTCGCGCATCGCCCTGGTGATCGCACCCCTGGGCGCTATCGGCTTCACCATGTTCATCAGCGCCCTGCTTGTACTGTGGGCTGGCGCACCGGTGATGCAAACCTATGCGCTGCTGCTCAAGGGCGGCTTCGGTTCCGTGTTTGCCTTGAGCGAGACTTTGACCCGCGCGGTCCCGCTGATCCTGACCGGTCTGGCTGCCACGGTAGCCTTCAAGGCCCGCCTTTTCAACATTGGCGCGGAGGGGCAGCTGTATGCCGGTGCACTGGCCGCCATTGCAGTGGGCGGCATGCACGGCGGTAGCGGGCTGGACTTGCCGGTATGGGTGCTGTTCCCACTCATGATGGGGGCTGCGGCCCTGGCTGGCGCCCTGCTGCTGCTGGGTCCCGCGCTCATGAAAACCCGGCTGGGTGTAGACGAGGTCGTCACCACCTTGCTGCTCAACTTCATCGTGCTGCTTGGCGTGTCGGCGGTGCTGGATGGCCCGATGAAGGACCCCACAGCCATGGGTTGGCCGCAGAGCGTCGCGCTGCAAAGCAGCCTCGAACTGGGCAAGCTGGTGGAGCGCACACGGGTGCACACCGGCCTGTTGTGGGCCGGCACGCTGGCCGTTTTGTTGTGGGCGTTGCTCAAGTACACGGTGCTCGGCTTTGACATCCGGGCCACGGGCGCCAATGCGCGGGCAGCGGCGTTTGCGGGCGTGCCGGTCACGCGCACCATCGTGGTGGTGGCCATGCTTTCGGGCGCGCTTGCCGGCCTGGCCGGGGCAATTGAAGTGGCGGGCCGTACCGGCTATGTCACGCTGGACATGTCGCCAGGCTACGGTTACAGCGGCATCGTCATCGCGATGCTGGCCGCGCTCAACCCGCTGGGCGTGCTGGCAGCCAGCGTCTTTGTGGCGGGCATGCTGGTGGGGGCCGACAGCATGAGCCGGGCGGTCAACGTACCCACCTTTATTGCCGATGTGATCGTCGCGGCATCGCTTGTCTCAGTGCTGGTGGCCACACTGCTGACGCAGTACCGGGTGAGGTGGAAGTGACCGACTTGCTGGACATCCTGGTCAATCCCGCGTTCTGGACCGCCGTCCTGCGGATTGCCACGCCCCTCATCCTGGGCACGCTGGGCGTCCTGTTGTGCGAGCGGGCGGGCGTATTGAATCTGGGCATTGAAGGGATCATGGTGGCGGGCGCGTTTGCTGGCTGGCTGGCCGTGTATGCGGGCGCGCCGTTGTGGGTGGGCGTGGCGGCTGCCGCCCTGGCGGGTGCGGTGTTCGGGCTGCTGCATGCGTTTTTGACTGTCACGCTGGCGCTGTCGCAACATGTCTCGGGGCTGGGCATCACGCTGCTGGCCACTGCGCTCAGCTACTACGGCTATCGCGTCACCTTCCCCAAGGTCAGCACGCCGCCGACCATTGTGCCGTTTGCGACTATGGACTGGTTGCCGCTGCCGATTCTGTCCAGCCAGACGCCGCTGACCTTGCTGGCGCTGCTGCTGGTGCCCGTGATCGGCTGGGTGCTGTACCGCACGCCGGTGGGCCTCGCAGTGCGCATGGTGGGCGAGAACCCGCAGGCAGCTGAGGGCCAGGGCCTGTCAGTCGCGGCCACGCGTACCGGCGCCATCGTGGCGGGCTCGGCGCTCATGGGCGTGGCGGGGTCGTTCCTCACGCTGTCGGCCTTCAACGCTTTTTTCTTCAATATGGTCAACGGCCGGGGGTGGATTTGCGTGGCGCTGGTGGTATTTGCCTCCTGGCGGCCCGGCAAGGCACTGCTGGGCGCGCTGCTGTTCGCGTTTTTTGACGCGCTGCAGTTGCGCCTTCAGCAATCAGGCGTTGCCGTATTGCCCTACCAGCTGTACCTGATGCTGCCCTATGCACTGTCGATCCTGGCGCTGGTGCTGGTGGCGCGCAAGGCCGCGTATCCTCAGGCTTTGATGAAACCGTACCGTAAAGGCGAACGTTGACATGCCAGAA
>JACMQX010000142.1 GCA_014376765.1 Ramlibacter sp.
CACTGCTCCGTCTGGGCCACCACACCATCGGGAATCGTCATTGCAGCGTAGTCAAAGCCGGTGGTGCCCGACACAAATACCCACTCACCATCCACCACGGCCCGGGAGTAGCCGATCTCCTGCTCGAAGGTGGAGCCAGAGTTGATCAGTCGTCTTGTCATCTTGCTGTTCCTCGATGTTGGTGTTGTCACACACATCATAGAATGACAAAACATTATTAAAGTATATTAATGGCTAATTTAAGTTATTTTAATAACTATCCATTCAAAGAATTTTCAGTTACTATTGTGACTATTTGGCGATAAAAACTCACTTTAATATGAAAACCTTGCAAGAAGTCGCTGAGGTCCTTGAAAGCCAGAGACGCGAGCTGCGGATCACCTATGACGATCTGGCTTCAGCCGCAGGACTCACGCCGCTGGCCACCCGCCGCGCGCTCAAGGCGCAGACGGCTCCGCGCGTCACCACCCTGATGGCCCTGGCTGACAAGCTGGGGCTGGAAGTCGTCATCGTCCCCAAACCTGTTGCGGCAGGCCTCGCCTTGCCCCCATCCGATGCGCACCGGCCGCTTTCGCGCGTTGAACAGCTCACCCTGTCCCAGACCGTGCAGCGCAAGGGCTGACGCATGAGACTGCGCACGCTCGACATCTTTCTTCAGGAGCGCAGGGTCGGGCGGCTTTTCCAATACGGAGAAGGCCCGACCGCCATCACACGCCTGATCCCCGACGCGGCTTTCTGGCGCGACGAAAGCGCGCCCGTACTCTCGTGGGCGGCAGCCACCCTCCCGGGGGAGCGCGAGGCATTCGTCCGGGCGTATGCAACGGTGCCCTTCTTCAACGGGAGGGGGACGGTGCTGCCCGCGTTCTTCCAGAACATGTTGCCTGAAGGCGCGCTCAGGCGGCACCTGGCGCAGGTGCGCGGCTGCGCACCCGATGATCACTTCGAACTGCTGGCCACCTGCGGCACTGACCTGCCGGGCGCCGTCTATGCCTACCCAGCCGAGGTGAATGTGGACGCCACGGCAGAGATCGTCACCCAGCACCACGACGCGGTGGAATTCAGCGTGATCGCCGAGCCTCTGGCGCAGGCCACATCCCTGTCAGGCATCCAGCCAAAACTTTCTCTGGTGGCGCGCGGCGGCCGTTACGTCGCCAGAACCAAAGACGAGAACGGCACCCACATCATTGCCAAGCTCCCGACGGTTGAATACGCGTTGCTGCCGGAGGTTGAAGAACTGTCCTTGCGCCTGGCCGCAGCCGTTGGCGTGCAGACCTGCAAGGCCCGCCTCGCGCCCATGGCCTCGATTGACACCGAGGTGCCCTACGCCCTCGGCGAATCAACCACCTTTTTGGCCGTTGAACGATTCGACCGTGAGCATGGCAGGCAGCATGTTCATTGTGAGGACTTCGCCCAGATCCTGGGCATCCCGCCCGAGATGAAGTACCAGCACCCCGACATGTCCTATGGCCTCATGGCCAGGGTCCTGATGGACATGGGGCGCGGGGACGAAGCCGTGAGCGAACTGGTCAGGCGCGTTGCCGTCAACGAGCTTCTTGGCAACTACGACGCGCACCTGAAGAACTTCGGCGTGATTTACCGGGACGGCAATACGGCCGAGCTGTCGCCCGCCTATGACGTGGTCGCCTACGCCGCCTACATTCCCGGCCGCGGGCATGCGCTGCCCTTTGCCCGCAAAACACCCACGCACGCCAGGCTGGGGCCCGCCACCGTGCGCGCATTCTGCAATGAGTGCGGCTTTGCCGAAACGCTGGCGGGCACCATCATCCGCTCTGTCGTCAGGCAAGCGGTTGAGACGTGGCCCGGCATGATCGCCAGCAGCCACATTCTTGACAGCCAGAAGAAAAAGCTGCTCGCGCATTTTGAAAATGCACCGATCGCCGCAAGCGCCTTGAAACGAAAAAAGGCCACCGGCGGCGGCCTTTAGCGCGCCACGAAAGCTTCAGGACAGCAGCTTCATAAGGGCATCCGGATGAATCGGCAATGCCGCAAGGCCGGCCACGCCCATCATCACGCCCAGCGCAGTAGGAACGAGTGACAGCCAATACAGGAACCAGAGCCGGGTCAACGCCGTCACGGCCAGCATGGCAATCGCAACGGCCAGCAGCGCGTCCGACAGGTCGAACTGGTCGTCACGGTAATTCAAGGCGTCGTAGTTTTTCTGGTCCTGGTCGGCCATGGCACGCACTTCGTCTTTCTTGCGCGCCTGATCTTTCTCAAGTGCGCGGTAGCGGGCTATGGCCGCATCGTGCGCAGCCGCAGTTGCCGGCGTGGCAAGGGGCCGGCTCAACTCCAGCTGGGTAGCAGTTGCCTCCGCCATTTGCTGGCGCAAGTTGCGGGCCTGGTAGTAGCCCCAATGGTCCAGCTTGTCGGCCTGGGCTTGCTGCATGGCCTGCACGATGTTGTCGTCCTTTACCTTGCAGATGCCCATGAATGTGGCAAGCAGTGCCACGGTAATTGCCACGGCTGCGTTGAGGCGGGCGCCGCGTGCATCACCTTCTTCTCGGGCCTTGCTTGCGGATTCAATGTTTTCACCAGGTTCATGCATGGGGGGCTTCAGGTTTTTACAAGGCCACAATGACCTCGGCAGATTACTGATTATTGAACGAACCTGCCGTGCGAAAATGGCAGCTAACCAAAATCAAGGCAGCAAGCACCATGGAAGCAGAACACATCAACCAGATCGGCGCACAACTCTCGGACCTGGCTGCCAGGACCGAAGATCTCCGGAGGTATCTTTGACTACGATCAGAAGTCAGAGAGACTGAGGACCGTCGTCGCATCGCTGGAAGACCCGGCGGTCTGGAACGACCCCAAGCGCGCCCAGGAACTGGGCCGCGAGAAAAAAGCGCTGGACGACGTGGTCGGTGTGCTGAACAACCTCACCCAGGAACTGGCCGACAACCTCGAGCTCTACGACATGAGCAAGGACGAGGGCGACGAAGCCGGCCTGCAGCACATTGAAGCTGAAAGCGCCAAGCTGTCCGCCGACGTGGAGAAGCTCGAATTCCGCCGCATGTTCAACAACCCGGCCGACCCGCTCAACGCATTCCTGGACATCCAGGCCGGCGCCGGCGGTACCGAGGCTTGCGACTGGGCCAGCATGCTGTTGCGCCAGTACACCAAGTACGCGGACCGCAAGGGCTTCAAGGTCGAGCTGCAGGACGAAACGCCTGGCGACACCGCAGGCATCAAGGGCGCGACGATCCGGGTGGAGGGTGAATACGCCTTTGGCCTGCTGCGCACAGAAACCGGCGTGCACCGCTTGGTGCGCAAGTCGCCCTTTGACTCGTCGGGCGGGCGGCACACCAGCTTTGCCAGCGTGTTTGTCTACCCCGAGATTGACGACTCCATCGTCATTGACATCAACCCGTCTGACGTTCGTACCGACACTTTCCGCGCATCCGGCGCGGGTGGCCAGCACATCAACAAGACCGACTCGGCCGTGCGCCTCACGCACATCCCGACGGGCCTCGTCGTGCAATGCCAGGACGGCCGCAGCCAGCACAGCAACCGCGATGTGGCCTGGCAGCGCCTGCGCTCCAAGCTGTATGACTTTGAAATGCGCAAGCGCATGGAAGAGCAGCAAAAGCTGGAGGACACCAAGACCGACGTAGGCTGGGGCCACCAGATCCGCTCCTACGTGCTGGACAACTCCCGCATCAAGGACCTGCGCACCGGCGTTGAAATCTCCGCAACCCAAAAAGTGCTGGACGGCGACCTGGATGCGTTCATCGAAGCGTCGCTGAAGCAGGGGGTTTAAGTGAGCCAGCACGCAAGCAATTGGGGTCAGATTCCAATTCAGGACAACAGTCTTTGAACACCACCGCCCTCATCTTCGACATGGACGGCACCATGATCGACTCCATGCCCTACCACGCGAAGAGTTGGGTGGAGTTCACGCGCCGGCACAACATCGAGATCGACGTACCCGATCTGATGCGCCGCACCGCAGGGCGTAACGGCGCGGAATGCATGAACGAGCTTTTGGGCCGCGTGGTGGAAAGCAATGAAGCCTGGCGCCTCATCGCCGAAAAAGAAGGCATCTACCGCGAGCTCTTCGCGCCCGTGTTCACCGAGGTGGCCGGCTTCAGAACCTTTGCCGGTGAAGCACGCAGCAAGGGCCTCAAGCTGGGCGTAGGCACGGCCGGCGACAAGGACAACATCGCCTTCGTCTTCTCCCACCTCAACTGGCAGCCCGCACCGCACGCCATCGTCGGTGGGGACGAAGGCCTGCCCGGCAAACCCGAGCCCGCCATATTCCTGGAAGCCGCCAAACGCATGGGCGTTGATGCGGCCGCCTGCATTGTTTTTGAAGACGCACCCTTCGGCATAGAAGCCGCACGGCGCGCCGGCATGCGTGCCGTAGGGGTGTGCACGAGCCATAGCGCCGACGAACTGGCGGGCCCGCATGTGCTGGCCCATGTGCGTAACTACACCGAACTCATGAATTCGAATTTTCTGGAGAGCCTGCATGCTTCGTGAAGGACAAACCCAAGTGACAAGGCGTGAGGACTACACCGCCCCCGCCTACTGGATCGATGCTGTCGACCTCTGCTTCGACCTGGACCCGATCAAGACCCGCGTGCTCAACCGCATGACGCTGCGCCGCAACCCCGACGTACCGGCACAAGCCCTGCGCCTGGACGGCGACGAGCTGAACCTCGCACGCGTGATGGTCAACGGCCAGGGCACGTCCTTCAAGATGGATGGCACGCAACTCGTGCTGGAGAATTTGCCCGAAGGCGACGCGCCCTTCGATCTGGAAATTTTCACCACCTGCTGTCCGGTCAAGAACACCAAGCTCATGGGCCTGTACGTGAGCAACGACTCGTTCTTCACCCAGTGTGAAGCCGAGGGCTTTCGCCGCATCACCTACTTCCTGGACCGCCCCGACGTCATGGCCAGCTTCAGCGTGACACTGCGCGCTGACAAGGCCCGCTACCCCGTGCTGTTGTCCAACGGCAACCTGGTGGCCCATGGTGACCTGGAAGGCGAAGGCAACACCGGCCGCCACTTTGCCAAGTGGGTGGACCCGCACCGCAAGCCCGCCTACCTGTTTGCCCTGGTGGCCGGCCAGCTGGTGGCGCGCGAGCAGCGCATCACCTCGCGCGCGGGCAACGAGCATCTGCTGCAGGTCTATGTACGCCCCGGCGACCTGGACAAAACCGAACACGCCATGACCTCGCTCATGCATTCAGTGGCGTGGGACGAAGCGCGCTTTGGCCTCAGCCTGGACCTGGAGCGCTTCATGATCGTCGCCACCAGCGACTTCAACATGGGCGCCATGGAGAACAAGGGCCTGAACATCTTCAACACCAAATACGTGTTGGCGAACCAGGCCACAGCGACCGACACCGACTTCGGCAATATTGAAAGCGTGGTCGGCCACGAATACTTTCACAACTGGACGGGCAACCGCGTCACCTGCCGCGACTGGTTCCAGCTGAGTCTGAAAGAGGGCCTCACCGTGTTCCGCGACCAGGAGTTCAGCCAGGACCTGGCCGGCTCGCCGTCAGCCCGCGCCGTCAAGCGGATTGAAGACGTGCGGGTGTTGCGCACCGCCCAGTTCCCCGAGGATGCAGGTCCGATGGCCCACTCGGTGCGGCCCGAGCAGTATCTGGAAATCAGCAACTTCTACACCGTCACCATCTATGAAAAAGGCGCCGAGGTGGTGCGCATGATGCAGACGCTGGTGGGCCGTGAAGGCTTTGCCAAAGGCATGGCCCTGTACTTTGAGCGCCACGATGGCCATGCAGTGACCTGCGATGACTTTGCCCAGGCCATTGCCGACGCCAACCCCGGCTCGGCCCTGTCGGTGTTGCTGCCGCAGTTCAAGCGCTGGTACACACAGGCCGGCACGCCGCGCCTGGCAGCGGTGGGCCAGTACGACTATTCCAACCGCACCTACACGCTGCACATCACGCAGACCTGCCCCGCCACACCGGGCCAGTCCGAGAAGCTGCCCTTTGTCATTCCGGTAGGCATGGGCCTGATCTCGCAAAACGGCAGCGAGGTGCCGCTGCAGCTGTTCGGCGAACCCGCGCCGGTGCCCGGCCAGCGCACGTTTGTGGTCACGCAGCCCAGCGAAACACTGACCTTCATCAACATCGAGGACGAGCCTGTTCCGTCGATTCTGCGCGGCTTCAGCGCGCCGGTGATTCTTGACTTTGCGTATACCGATGCCCAGCTGCTTCATTTGCTGGCCAACGATGCAGACCCCTTCAACCGCTGGGAGGCCGCGCAGCGGCTGGCACTGCATCGCGCCGTCACGCTGGCCGGGCAAGACGGCCCGGCTCCTGCTGAGCCACTGGACGCAGGCTACGTAGCCGCCATGCGCACCATGCTGCGCAACCCGCAACTGGACGCGGCCTTCAAGGAGCTGGTGCTGACGCTGCCGTCCGAAACGTACATCGCCGAGCAGCTGGACGTGGTGGACCCGCAGCGCATTCACGCCGTGCGTGAAGCCATGCGCCTGCAACTGGCCCGTGCGCTGGCTGCCGACTGGGAGTGGACCTATGAGGCCAACAAGGACACCGGTGCCTACACGCCAGACGCAGTGCCTGCGGGCCGGCGCGCACTGGCCGGC
This sequence comes from Ramlibacter sp., assembly GCA_014376765.1. GTDB lineage: Bacteria > Pseudomonadota > Gammaproteobacteria > Burkholderiales > Burkholderiaceae_C > JACMQX01. Next base: position 6,608 of record JACMQX010000142.1, read on the forward strand.
ATGGCGCTCGTCAACCTGTGCCTGGCCGCGACTGCGGCAGACACTGCGGGTTCGGGCGAAGCCTCCAACTGGCCCGGCAAAACCTACCAGCGCTTCAAGGACGCGGGCAACATGACGGACCGCTTCAACGCGCTGGCCGCACTAGTGTCCAGCGGCCACCCCTTGGCAGCTGAGGCCCTCGCCCGCTTCCATGCGATGTTCAAAGGCGAGCCGCTGGTGCTGGACAAATGGTTTGCCCTGCAGGCCGGCGCGTCGGACCGCGGCGGCAACATCCTGCCGGCCGTCAAGCAGCTGATGAAGCACCCGGACTTCAGCATGCGCAACCCCAACCGCGCGCGCAGCGTAATCTTCAGCTACTGCAGCGCCAACCCCGGCGCCTTCCACCGCGCCGATGCGGCGGGCTATGTGTACTGGAGCGACCGCGTGATCGAGCTGGACGCGACCAACCCCCAGGTCGCCGCCCGCCTGGCCCGCGCGCTGGACCGCTGGAAGAAGCTGGCCGAGCCGTACCGCACCGCAGCGCGCGAGGCGATAGCGCGCGTGGCGGCGAAAACTGATTTGAGTAACGACACGCATGAGGTTGTCACCCGCGCGTTGGCGGACTGAATACAGGAGCCCCCATGGCAAAAAAAATCTCGCTTACCCGCTACCTCGTCGAGCAGCAACGCGTAGACGGCCACATCCCCTCCCAGCTGCGCCTGCTGCTTGAAGTGGTGGCCCGCGCCTGCAAGGGCATCAGCCAGGCCGTCAACAAGGGGGCTTTGGGCGGCGTGCTGGGCACCGCAGACAGCGAGAACGTGCAGGGCGAGATCCAGAAGAAGCTGGACATCATCGCCAATGAAGTGCTGATCGAAGCCAATGAATGGGGCGGCCACCTGGCGGCCATGGCGTCGGAAGAAATGGACGGCATCTACGTGGTGCCCAACCGCTACCCGCAAGGCGAATACCTGCTGCTGTTCGACCCGCTGGACGGATCGAGCAACATCGATGTGAACGTGAGCATAGGCACCATCTTCAGCGTCCTGAAAATGCCCGATGGCGACCGCGGCGTGGAGGCGGAGGACTTTCTGCAGCCCGGCCACAAACAGGTGGCAGCCGGCTACTGCATCTACGGGCCGCAAACCACGCTGGTGCTGACGGTCGGCGACGGTGTGGCCATGTTCACGCTGGACCGCGAGCAAGGCTCCTTCGTGCTGACCGAAGAGAACGTGCGCGTGCCGGAAGACACCAAAGAGTTCGCCATCAACATGAGCAACATGCGCCACTGGGACGCACCGGTGAAGCGCTACATCGACGAATGCCTGGCCGGCACCGACGGCCCGCGCGGCAAGGACTTCAACATGCGCTGGATCGCCAGCATGGTGGCCGACGTGCACCGCATCCTGACGCGCGGCGGCATCTTCCTGTACCCCTGGGACAAGCGTGAGCCGGACAAACCCGGCAAGCTGCGCCTGATGTATGAAGCCAACCCCATGGGCTGGCTGGTCGAGCAGGCGGGCGGCGCCGCCACCAACGGCAAACAGCGCATCATGGACATCCAGCCGGCCAAGCTGCATGAAAGGGTGAGCGTGATCCTGGGCTCAAAAAATGAAGTTGAGCGCGTGACGGGCTATCACAACGCCTAGTTCTCGTACCCCTCCACCGTCTTCGCATCGCGCAGGTGCGCGGTGGCAGGGTCGTCCCCAAACTCACGTTTGGCCCGGCGCTGGCGAAGCAGGTCCCAGGCCTGGTCGAGCTGCTCTTGAACGTGGCGCAATTTCTCGGCTTGCGGCGCCTCCTTGGTGCCAGCATCGCGAAGCCGGTTTTCTTCATCGACCAGATCGTTGATGTGGTGCAGGATGGTTTTGTCGCTCATGGGATTCCTTGGATGTGGTGCCAGCTGACAGCCAGGGTACATCCGGCACCTGCGCTGCAGCCACACCGGTGGGCAGGAGGCGGCTTTGTCTTACAGGGCGCGCTGCAGCTGCGCGATGAAGGCTCCCGGAAGCCGGCACGATTCAGGCATAAAAATAGGCCATGGCCAACTTGTCGGCCGCCGCAAACGCCGCCTCCAGTGAATCCGCCTTCAAACCTTTGGTGGGCAGGTTCACCTCCCGCCCATCCGGCGGCGTCACAGCCACGCTGTAGGCCCACTTGTCTTCAAAGGCGATGAACCCCACCACCGCGCGCAGTTTGTAGCCGTCATGCACAGCGCGGCGTACCTTGAGCATGCCCTCCTCGGTTGCTGACCAGATCATTGAAAGTCTTTCATAGGGAATGACCCAGTATGACCGCAGCGCCCTGCCCTGCACCCGGCTTGCAGCCCCGCTTGCAGGGGCAAAGCGCCTGTTCGTTTGATGCTAAAATTTGAGGTTCGGCCGGTGTAGCTCAGTCGGTAGAGCAGCTCATTCGTAATGAGAAGGTCGGGTGTTCGATTCATCTCTCCGGCACCATGTCAGTAAAGGAAAGCCCGCTATCCAAAAGATAGCGGGCTTTTTCTTTGGGCGTCCGATGTAATGGCGGATGTAAGCAGCATTCCCAAATGCAGCGCCAGCACGCGGCCTGCAAGAAGGCACAAAGCTAGGGCTTGACGGAGA
>JACMQX010000143.1 GCA_014376765.1 Ramlibacter sp.
AAGTCGCCGAGAAAGACGATGCGCTGCGCCGCGGTTTCACTCAGCAGTTGTGTGAGGCCGGTCAGCGTTTCGCTGGTGGTGCCCTGCGGCACCGGCACGCCGAGTTTGCGAAAGCTCACGGCCTTGCCGAAGTGGGCGTCAGCGATCAGCAGGGTGTTGTAGCCCGGCAGGAATGCAGCGCCGCTGGGATGCAGGGATATGGATTGGCCAGCGAGGCGGGTGATGAGCATCTTGGGCCTGTCTTGCTCCCTCCCCCGCCGGGGGATGGTTGGGGTGGGGTCAGGCGCCGGCGTGACAACGAAATTATTGGCGGGCGGTGCCCCCACCCTAAACCTCCCCCAGTGGGGGAAGGAATTTGATCTGCGTCAGAGCATCTGGGCCAGGCTGGCCTCCAGGTGTTCGGACGGCATGCGCTTGAAGCCGGAGCGGGCAAAGCGCTGCAGCCGGCCTACGGCAAAGGCGGTAAGCACAGAGGCGCGCACTTGCGAATCCACAGTGGGGGTGGCCGAGCCGCTGGCTTCGGCCGCGCCGCGCAAGCACTGGCGCAGCGTGGCTTCGACTTTGTCGAAGAACTGGTTCATGCGCTCTTGCAGGCGGTCGTTTTCAAAGACCAGCGCGTCGCCCACCATGACGCGGGTCATGCCGGGGTTTTTCTCGGCAAACTGAAGCAGCATCACAACGACCTTGCCGGCCTGGCGGACACCGGTGGTTGAACCTGCATCAGCCGGCTCGCGCTCGGTGATCTGGTTGATCAGGGAGAACACCGTCTGCTCGATGAATTCGATCAGCCCCTCGAACATCTGCGCCTTGCTGGCGAAGTGGCGGTACAGCGCGGCCTCGCTCACTTCGAGCCTGGCCGCGAGGGCTGCGGTGGTGATGCGCTCGGAGCCGGGCTGCTCCAGCATGGTGGCCAAAGCTTCAAGGATCTGCACCCGGCGCTCGCCTGGTTTGGGCCGCTTGCGCGCGGGCGCGGCAGGCTCGTTGCCGGGTTCGGCTGACAGGGGTTGGAGTTGGGAGCTGGTCATGAGCGGGAGTATGTGCAAATGATTCTCGCACAGGGGACATGCGGGTTTTTGCGGGGCAATTCCGGCTCAGTGGCTCCTGATCATTGTTCCGTAGGCTTGCTCGGTGAGAATTTCCAGCAGCATGGCGTGCGGCACGCGCCCGTCAATGATGTGCACCGCGTTCACGCCACTGCGTGCCGCGTCCAGCGCGCCGGCGATCTTGGGCAGCATGCCGCCGGAGATGGTGCCGTCGGCAAACAGCTCGTCAATCTCGCGGGCCGTCAGGTCGGTCAGCAGCTTGCCGGCCTTGTCGAGCACGCCGGGGGTGTTGGTCAGCAGGATCAGCTTCTCGGCCTTGAGCACGGTGGCCAGCTTGCCAGCCACCACATCGGCGTTGATGTTGTAGCTCTCGTTGTTCTCGCCAAAGCCGATGGGGCTGATGACGGGGATGAAGGCGTCGTCCTGCAGCGCCTTGACCACGCTCGGGTCAATGGAGACGATGTCGCCCACCTGGCCGACGTCGTGCTCCAGGTTCGGGTCCTTGTTGTCAACCATCTTCAGCTTCTGCGCGCGGATGAGGCCACCGTCGCGCCCCGTCAGGCCCACCGCCTTGCCGCCGGCCTGGTTGATCAGGCCCACGATGTCCTGCTGCACCTCACCGGCCAGCACCCACTCCACCACCTCCATGGTCTCGGCGTCGGTCACGCGCATGCCCTGGATGAACTTGCCCTTCTTGCCCAGCCGCCCCAGTGCCGCTTCAATTTGCGGGCCGCCGCCGTGCACCACCACCGGGTTCATGCCCACCAGCTTGAGCAGCACCACGTCCTCGGCAAAGTCGGCCTGCAGGGCCGGGTCGGTCATGGCGTTGCCGCCGTACTTGATCACCATCGTCTTGCCGTGGAACTTGCGGATGTACGGCAGGGCCTGGGCGAGGATTTCGGCTTTGTCGCGCGGGGCAATGTTCAGAGGTGGTGGTGTGTCGGTGGCCATGGCTCGGGGTCAGGTTTGAGAGGGATAATGGCCGCCATTGTGCCGCATGGGCACAGCCGCAGTAACACCCTTCAGGCCTCACCCTTTTATTCATGTCCGCATTGCATTTAGCGGTTCCCGCCACCGGGCCGGCCTACGGGCTTCCAACCACCAGCAATCGCTGGGTAGCCGGACTCATTGCGGCCCTCGTGGCCAGCCTGTTTCTGTCGACCGCGCTCAACAATGTTCTGGCCGCACTGGTCTGCGGCGCAGCCGGCCTGTACTGGTACCGCTACAGGCCTTTTGCGCTGCTCAAGCGCCCGGTGGCCCTGCTGTGCATGGCCTTCATGGCCTGGTTGATCGTGCGCGACCTGACGGCCGGCAGCACGCTGGCCGCCACGATGCGCGAGGTGGCGGACTTCCGCCCGCTGATCTTTCTCGTGTTCTGGGCACCGCTGTTTGCTGCGCAAGGGCACAGGCGTGCGGCAGCACTCACGTTTTTTGCCTGCATGACGATCTTTTGCGTAGCGGCCTTGCTGTCGCTGATCATCACGCACAAGCACATTGCCGACGTGGGCTACTACCGGGCCCATGACCTGTCGGGCCCGATGATGGCAGTGGCCATCAGCACATCCATCCAGCTGGCCCTGGCCGGCGGGCGTCTGAAGTTCTGGTGGGCCGGCTTTGCGGCGCTGGCCACAGCCACGCTGTTTTTCGCGACCGAGCGGCGCACGGGATATGTCGGCTTTGGTGTGGTGATGGTGGCGCTGGTGTTGCTTAACATGTCAC
>JACMQX010000144.1 GCA_014376765.1 Ramlibacter sp.
CGACCGGGAAGGTCCGGGGCGACGGCAGGCCGCCGGCAAAGCTGATGATGCCGGGGCGCTCGGTGACCTTGAGGATCTCGCGGATCACCGAGGGGTTCATCTTGTGTGCGCGCTGGGCAAGCACCCAGGGGTTGCGGGGGGCTGTCGTCATGAGGTTTTCCTGTCTCGAATTTTTGGGTGAGCCATGGCTCACCTGTACTGTGCCATCAATAGCCAGACCGGTGATTTCCGCTGAGCTCATACGCTGATCATCCACAGTGCCGTGGCGGCCAGAACGGCGGCCAGCAGGCGGTTGAACCACAACAGGCGGCTGCCTTGTGCGAGCCATTGCCGCAGCAGTGAGCCGGCGAGGGCGTAGGTGAAGTTGCTGGCGAAGGCGAAACACATCATCACCGCGCAGATGATCGCCAGCCGTTGCATCGGGTTGGCTGAGGGCTGGCCCTGTGCGTTGACCACCCAGCCAGCCGTCAGCGTGAGTGCCAGCATCCAGGCCTTGATGTTGAGGAATTGCAGGCCCACGCCCTGTAGAAAGCTTACGTTCAGTCTTGCTGGGTCGACCTGCGCCAGTTGCCCGGCGCCGCTGAGCTTCCAGGCCAGCCACAACATGTAGGCCACGCCGGCAAGTTTGACGCCCAGCCGCAACGCCGGAATGCCCGTGACCAGCGCACCCAGGCCCAGGCCGCAGGCCAGCATCAGCAGCGTCCAACCGGCTGGCACGGCCAGGCAAAAGCGCATCGCCCGGCGCAAGCCGAAGTTCGCAGCCAGGGCAGTAGAGAGTGTGGTGTTGGGCCCCGGCGAGAAGCTCATCGCGGTGCAAAACAGCAGCAGTGTGGTCAGTTCAGTCAGGCTCATGGAGGTGTGTGCGGGTTGCCCGGGCGGGGCATCTTGCCAGCCCCTGGTGTTCAATGTAGTCTCTGAGGCCAATACACAGCCAGTACAGTTTTGCAGTTCAGTTGTGATTCTGTATTGGTTACTGTAGCGACACAGCAGCACCCCCAAGGAGGCACGTATGGCGCTCTCGCTCACCAAAACCACCAGTCAGTCGCTGACTGAACAGCTGGGCTCGCGCTTTGCCGAACGCATCCGCAACCGGTTGCTGGCTCCCGGTTCACGCCTGCCGTCGGTGCGCCAGTGTGCGGAGCAGCATGGGGTGAGTCCCTACACGGTGGTGGCCGCTTATGACCAGCTGCTGGCGCAGGGGCTGGTGGAGGCGCGCAAGAACCGCGGGTTTTTTGTTCGCGAGGCTCTGCACGGGGCGGGCTCTTCGCCGCCCATCGAGAAGGGTGCGACACAGGCGGCCGGGCGCACCCTGGCCGATGATCTTTCACTTAATCCGTGGGGCAGCGCCACGGGTGGGATCGCGCGCAAGCCGATCGATGCCACGGCCTTGATTCGGGGCATGTTCCACAAGGTCAGCAACAAGCCCCAGCCCGGTATGGGCGTGTTGCCCCAGGAGTGGCTTGAATCCAGCTTTATGCCGGCGGCGGTTCGCAAGGTGACCAGCACGCGCGCCTTGCATGATTTTTCCCTGCAATACGGCGAGCCGCTGGGCGATGGCGGGCTGCGGCGAGCGCTGTCGCAAAAGCTGTCGGCGCTGAATATCCATGCCTCGCCCGAGCAAATCATCACTACGGTGGGCGCCACGCATGCGCTGGACGTGGTGAGCCGCACCTTGCTGCGTGCCGGCGACTGCGTCATGGTGGAAGAACCGGGTTGGGCCGTGGAGTTTGCCCGGCTCGACGCGCTGGGCATGCGCATTTTGCCCGTGCCACGCCGCGCCGATGGTCCCGACCTGGATGTGATGGCCCGGTACTGCGAGGCGCACCAACCCAAGCTGTACGTGAGCGTCAGCGTATTTCACAACCCGACGGGCTATTGCATCACGCCTGGCAGTGCGCACCGCGTGTTGCAGCTGGCCAACCAGCACAACTTCCACATAGTTGAGGACGACACCTACAGCCACATCGCGCCCGAGCATGCAACGCGGTTGTGTGCGCTCGATGGCCTGCAGCGCACGATCTACGTCAGCGGGTTTGCCAAGATCCTCGCGCCTAACTGGCGTGTGGGCTACCTGGCGGCCCATCCGTCGCTGGTGGAGCGGCTGCTGGACACCAAGTTGCTGGGAACGCTGACCACGCCCGCCCTGCTGGAAAAGGCGCTGGCCTTGTGTATCGAGCAGGGCCAGTTGCGCCGACATGCTGAACGTATCCGCACCCGGCTTGCCGCGGCGCGCTGCCGCAGCGTGAAGCTCGCCCTGCAGGCGGGCTGCATCTTTGCGGCGGAGCCAGCTGGGCTTTTTGGGTGGGTGGATACAGGTGTGGACACCGATGCGCTGGCCCAGCGCATGCTCGACGAGGGCTACTTGCTGGCGCCGGGCGCCCTGTTCCATGCCCAGCGAAAGCCGGGGACGCTGATGCGCATCAATTTTGCGACCACGCAGGAGGCGACGTTCTGGAAGAAATACGCCGAGATCGTCAAGCGTATGTAGCCGTCCTCAGAGCATTTCGTCGGGTGCGAAAGGTGAAATCAGATTGATGAGCAGACGCAGCTTGAGGCTTGCGTCCGGTTCAGTCGTGCTGTCAGCGAAGGCGGCGCCTGCCGGCGCGCGCCAGACAAGCTTGCCGCCGGATTGCTCCACGCGGTAGGCATCGGCTCGCAGGGTGCTTTCGATCTGGCGGACTGCTTCCTTTGACATGGTAGCGCTGCTGATGACCAGCGCTACCTCGGTGTTCTGAAGCTGGGAGCGCAGATCGAGGTTCATGGACCCGATCACGAGGAGCCGGGTGTCAATCACGACCGCCTTGGCATGTAGGCTGGCGCGTGAAGTTGAAACCGAGCCGCTTGGCGACCTTGCTGTGGAGCCACCGGACGATCCACCCGTCGAGCCAAGAGCGTTGATTTCACCCGACCGTTCACTGCGCATCTCGTAGAGCTCAATGCCGTTGGCCAGCAATTCCTTGCGGTACCTGGCATATCCGGCATGCGCGGCCGGCGCGTCATTCGAGGCCAGTGAATTGGTCAGGACGCGTACCCGTACACCCCGTGCTTTCATGTCGGAAAAAACCTTCATCATCTGCCTGCCCGGGACAAAGTAAGGCGAAATGATGTCGACGCCGGTTTTGGCTTGCGACATGAGGCCCAGAAGGCCATCAATGAGCGTGTCACCGGCATCGACTTCATCCACATCGGGCCCGATTTTTCCGGGCTTGTCGACCATCATCGTGCCGGGTGCCCAGGTGAGCGTGTGGCGTTGCAGGTCGATGCCGGTGTTGGCCAGTGCGATGGTGGGGGTTCCATCGGGGATGACGCTGGTCGCACTGGTCGCACTGGTCGGCAGGGTGCTGAGCGTCGCGGTGACTGCAGGCGCAACTGCAACGACGGGGGGGATGGGGGCAGAGCCATCAAGCGCCGCCGCTTCGCCCTGGGGCTTGCTCAGGTCGTTTAGCTCCTGGCGGGTGATCAGCGACTGCACCGGGTAGGCCAGGTCGTTGTTCCAGAACCGGTCAAAGCTCGCCGACATATCCGCCACGATCCGGCCCGCAGCAAGAACATCCATGTCGATGAAGTTGCTGCCCTGATCCTGCCCGAAGTACGCGTCGCCCAGGTTGCGCCCACCCGTGATGCCCACCGCGTTGTCGGCAATAAAGAGCTTGTTGTGCATGCGCTGCTGGATGCGCGCTATTTCGTTGATCGAGCCAAGAATCCGTCCGACCGAGCTGCGCCTGCTGCCTGGCAGCGGGTTGAAAAGCCGCATTTCGATATTTGGTTCAAAGGCAAGGCGCAATACCTGCACATCGCGGCCCACTGTGTTGAAGTCGTCCAGCAGAATGCGCACCCTGACGCCCCGGCGAGCTGCTTCGCGAAGACGGCCCAGCAGCCGTTCCGTGCTGCTGTCGGCGTGAATGGCGTAGTACTGCAGATCCAGCGTCTTTTGAGCCGCATCAATCAAAGCCAGTCTGCCGCCGTAAGCTAGTTCAACGCTGCTCAAAAGCGCGAAGCCAGAGTCGCTTCGTGCATTAGCCTGCGTCCTTCTTGACTGAACGAGCTGGCCAAGACGGGTTTGCGACGGAGCTGACAAAGCAGTCGAGACAGGCCGCTCAACGCGATCAGGAAGACTCGCGCATCCGGACAGCCACACCGCCACGAAGAACAGGAAGAACCAGCGAACGGATGAGACTGGCTGATATTGGGTAGTGGAGTTGGCTTGAGGCATGGGTGGACTAACTTTACCTGATCACCCTGTCTGGGAAACGAGCTTCTACGTAAGTCGTGGCGCCGAATCGATGCGAGATTCCCCCTACGTAGCTAATGGTCAGGCGCTGCCGCCTAAACGCTCCCAACGCTCCAGAGAACCCATGAGCAGATCATCGATCTCGGCGTTCCGAGCGCTCAGCTGCGCGGCCCGCGCAGCGTCGTTTGCGTACACGGTTCCGTCCGAGAGGGCTGCCTGGATGCCCTCTTGCTCCTGTTCCAGTTGCTGGATGGCGAGTGGAAGTGATTCGAGCTCGCGCTGCTCCTTGTAGCTGAGCTTTTTGCGTGTGGGCTCAGCCGACTTCTTGTTGGAGACGGCTGCTAATTGCGCCGCAGGGTTTTTGACCGGAGCGGATGTTGCCTGCGCCAATTTGCTGCGTTTGGATTGCAATAGCCAGTCCTGCACGCCGCCCTCATATTCTCGCCACAAACCATCGCCTTCGAAGGCGATGGTGCTTGTCACCACGTTGTCCAGGAACGTGCGGTCGTGGCTTACAAGAAAGACCGTGCCGGGATAGTTCTGCAGCAGGTCTTCGAGCAGCTCTAGCGTGTCGATGTCGAGGTCGTTGGTAGGCTCGTCCAACACCAGCACATTGGCTGGACGGGCAAAAAGCCTGGCCAGCAGTAACCGATTGCGCTCTCCGCCGCTCAAGGAGCGCACGGGTGAATTTGCACGCGCGGGTGAGAACAGGAAGTCGCTCAGGTAACTTTTAACGTGCTTCCGCTGCCCGTTAATTTCAATCCACTCACTGCCTGGGCTGATGAAGTCTGCCAACGCTGCGTCCAGGTCCAGCGCATTGCGCATCTGGTCGAAATACGCCACCTGAAGGTTGGCACCTTGACGGATTTTCCCGCTGTCGGGCTGCAGTTCGCCCAGTATGAGCTTCAAAAGGGTTGTCTTGCCGGCGCCGTTTGGGCCTATCAGGCCGACCTTGTCGCCTCTCAGGATGGTTGCGGTGAAATGCTCGATGATGAGCTTGTCCAGACCGAACGATTTGCACACATCAGTCAATTCCGCGACGATCTTTCCGCTTGGAAGGCCAGAGGTGACGTCCAGTTTGACGCTGCCAAGCACCTCCCGGCGTGCCACCCTGGTGGCGCGGAGGCTCTCAAGCCGACCGATGCGGCTCTGACTTCGCGTGCGGCGGGCTTCCACACCCTTGCGGATCCACACCTCCTCCTGCGCCAGCAGCTTGTCTGCCTTGGCACTGATAACAGCCTCTTGGGCAAGCTGATCTTCCTTTTGGATCAGATACTGCGCAAAATTGCCGGGGTAGGAGCGCAGCTTGCCTCGATCCAGCTCGATGATGCGGGTGGCAACACGGTCCAGGAACGACCTGTCATGGGTGATCGTGACCACGCTGCCCTTGAAGTCAATGAGAAGGTCCTCCAGCCACTCGATGGAGGCAAGGTCAAGATGGTTGGTGGGTTCGTCAAGCAGCAGGACGTCCGGCTGGGTGACAAGCGCTTGGGCAAGGGCGACACGCTTCTTGGTGCCGCCAGAAAGCGTAGTGACCACGGCTTCTGCATCCAGGTGGAGGCGGTGCAGCGTCTCGGTAACCCTCTGCTCCCAGTTCCAGCCATCCTGCGCCTCAATCGCACTTTGAAGAACGTCGAGGTCACCTTCGCCATGGGTATATTGGTCAATCAAAGCGATGACTCCTGCAACCCCTGCGCTCGCAGCCTGGAAAACGGTCGCCTCGGGGTCTAGAAGTGGCTCTTGGGCCACATAGGCAATACGAAGGTTCTGCTGCAGTTGCAGCGTTCCATCGTCGGGTCTCTCCAGTCCGCCAAGAATTTTGAGCATCGACGACTTGCCCGCACCATTGCGGCCAATGAGGCCGACGCGTTCGGCGGATTCAAGTGAGAAATCGGTTTTGTCTAGGAGGGCTACGTGGCCAAAGGCCAGCTGCGCATTGAGGAGGGTAATAAGTGCCATGTGCCAAAGATTATCGTTCTTGCACTCTGGGCTTTATGGGGGTGAGGGCGATACGTGCAA
>JACMQX010000019.1 GCA_014376765.1 Ramlibacter sp.
GACCATTGCCTCAACTGGCTCGGTTTGCTAAAAATGACCCTTGGTCTCAATCATCAGTTAACAGCAAAAGGACCAAAATTTTGAGCGAAATCATTGTCTGGTGCGGCTGGCGGGGATCGAACCCACGACCCTTGGCTTCGGGGGCCAAACTTCTATCGCCACGCACGCTATGAAAAGACCCAACTCATTGATGCACATAAGAAACGATCGGCAACCGTCGGCAAACTTCGGAAACCAAACGGTCAATTTCTGGCCCAATATTTGGACCAAAAAAGACTGGTGCGGCTGGCGGGGATCGAACCCACGACCCTCGGCTTCGGAGGCCGATACTCTATCCACTGAGCTACAGCCGCATATCTGTATTGCGAGCTTTCCATTATCTCTTATTGCCCGCTGGCTGCTAACCCGAGGCCGGCAAGGTAGGTGTCTATGGTTTGCCGGCCAACCCGCTGCAGGTCAAAGGCCTGTTGGTCGAGCAGCCAGTTCTGGATCAATCCGTCCACCATCACGTGCAAGCCCAGCGCCGCTGCCGGCACAGGAATGGGCAGGGCCACCCCGCGCCGCCTGACTGCCTGTTTCAGGCCTTGCTCGGTTTGAGCCAGGCACTCATTGCGGACCGAAAGATGGCGCGCTTGCACGGCACTGAGTTCGGGCACGTATTCCACCTTGTGCGTAGCCACTTCAAACACCCGGCGGGTTTGCTCGTCGGTTGCGGTTTTATGCAGGGCATGCAGCATGGCCGCACGCAGGTGGGCAACCGGGTCGCCATCCACCTGGGATCCGACGCTGTGCAGCGCCTCTTCCATGGGCAGGGTGACCCGCTCCATCATGGCATTGAACAGGTCCGCCTTGTCCTTGAAATGCCAGTAGATGGCGCCGCGCGTGGTGCCTGCCGAGACGGCGATGTCGTTCAGCGAGGTGCGCGACACTCCATGCGCCTGGAACAAGAGCTCGGCCGCGTCCAGCAAGCTGCTGCGCGTGGCAAGTGCGTCTGATTTTGTGCGTCGGACCATGAGGGAGTGTTCCTGTCAGGAGGTCATTGAGGCGCCCCACTATACATTCAATATTGTATGTATACCCGCCAATCCCGTTTTTCAGCCTTGCCCTGCCCGCTTCGATCTGCGCCACAGGCATCGCCATGATCCCTCATTCCCCAAGGAATCCCATGCCAGCCACATGCCGCATCCTCACCCCTTCGCCTGACCTCTTCACTACTGGCTATTCAACACAGGTAGCCCGCCGATTTGTTGCGCTGTCTAGCTTGGCGTTTGCGGCCACGCTGGTTGGCTGCGGTGCGAAAGATGCGGCGCCGGCAGGTGCGGGTGGCGGTGGCGGCATGCCGAAGGCTGAAGTCGGGGTGGTCACCGTGACGCCGGGCGACGTAGGGCTGATCACCGAGTTGCCCGGCCGTCTGGGGGCGTCGCGCGTGGTCCATGTCCGCGCCCGTGCGGCGGGCATTTTGCAAAAGCGGCTTTTTACAGAAGGCAGCGACGTGCGTGCCGGCCAACCTTTGTTCAAGATTGATTCCGCCCCCTACGCAGCCGCCTACCAGAGCGCGGAAGCGGTACTGGCACGGGCGCAGGCCAACCAGGCTTAAGCTGCGGGCCTGGCCGAGCGATACAAGCCGCTGGTGGAGGCCAACGCCATCAGCAAGCAGGACTACGCTGCAGCCGTCGCGGGACAGAAGCAGGTGGGAGCGGACGTTGCAGCAGGTCGCGCACCTGTGCAGACCGCCAAAATCAACCTCGACTTCGCGGCAGTGACCGCGTCGATCTCAGGCCGTATCGGGCGCGCCTTGGTGACCGAGGGCGCACTGGTGGGCCAGGGCGAGGCGGCTTTTTCGGCTGGTTCAACCGGGGCTTTGCGCGCACGGCCAAGGGCTATGAAGGGCTGGTGGCCCGCATTTTTAAAAATGCGAGGCGCTACCTGTTCCTGTATGCGGCGATCATTGCCGTAGTGGCCTTGATGGTGGTGCGCATGCCCTCGTCCTTCCTGCCCAGTAAAGACCAGGGTTACATGCTGGTGAATCTGCAGCTGCCGTCTGGGGCGACGCTGGAGCGGACCACCAGCGTGATGAAGTAGGTCGAAGACTACATCCTGAAGCAGCCGGAAATACAGAGCATGGTGGGCGTGCTCGGCTTCAGCTTTTCGGGTCAGTGCCAGGATGCGGCGCTGGCGTTTGTGACGCTCAAGGAATGGAAAGAACGCAGCGGAGCCGGGTGGCGCCACAGCTTTTGCTGCCGATCTTTGACGCAGGACTCAGCACCGCGGGCTACCTTGACTTGCTGGACGCGCAACGCTCGCTGTTCCTGGCCCGCCAGGCTGTGGTTCAGACGCGCCTGCTGCAGTTGCAAAACCAGGTGGCGCTGTACCGTACGCTCGGCGGCGGGTGGGCTGAATTGCCAGCGCCTCCGACCGCCCCGCGAGCCGCGCGGCAATGACCTTAAGGCAAATGGCTTCAGCGGTTTGCCATGGGGCGCCCCCTATAATCAAGAGTTGAGTTCAATGCCCCAGAGTTCCCCGAAATATTGAGGACGCCATGAGCGACAACAGCCAGCCACACGCAGAAACCGGTGCCCATGCCGCCCACACCGGACCGATCAAGAATCCCAAGCAATTGCTGATCGCGGTTTTTTTCTCCTTCGTCATCCCTGTTTTCGCCATCATCGGCCTGGTGTATTTCGTGGTGTCAGGGCTGATGCCCGCCGGCTCGACGGACGTCGCCAGCATGTCGCTGGGCGGCATCACCCAGGAAGCACATAACAAAGCGATCGCCGCGCGGATTCAGAAGATTGGCGCTGTCGAAATCCGGGACGCCAACCGCGTGCTCAAGAGCGGTGAGGAGGTCTACAAAGGCGTTTGCGCAGGCTGCCATTCGGTTGGCGCTGCAGGTGCCCCCAAGTTTGGCGATGCTGCTGCTTGGGCTCCGCGTATCAAGACAGGCTTCGAAGCCTTGTGGACTTCAGCGCTCAAAGGCAAGGGCAACATGTCCGCCCAAGGCGGTGGTGACCTGGACGACATGGAAGTCGCCAATGCCGTGGTGCACATGGCCAATGCGGCAGGTGCCAAGTTTGAAGCGCCCAAGGCACCGGCCGCCGCTGCGGCCGCTGCGGCGGGCCCCAAAGATGCTGCTGCGGCACCTGTGGCTGCAGCGCCCGCCGCACCTGCAGCAGGTTTTGCTGCGCCGGTGGCCGCTCCAGCCACAGCGCCAGTGGCAGGCGCCGATGCGGTCACCGTCGCTGCCGCAGGCGCCGGGGCTGGCAAAGGCGAAGCACTCTACAAGTCGGCCTGCAGCGCTTGCCATGTAGCCGGCGTAGCAGGTGCCCCCAAGTTCGGCGACAAGGCCGCCTGGGCGCCCCGCATCAAGACTGGTGTGGACGCCTTGGTCGCAAGCGTCGTCAAAGGCAAGGGCATCATGCCTCCCCGCGGCGGTTCTGCAGCCTCCGACAGCGACATTCGTGCGACGGTGGAGTACATGGTCAACGCGGCCAAGTAACGCGCCTCGCCGCCACAAAAAAGCCGGTCACTGACCGGCTTTTTTCATGTTTGCGCGGCGGGCGGCGGCGGCGCCGAGGCTGCGGGGTTCATCACGTAGGCAAAACGTACGGGTAGTTCAGCACGGGTCATTTCGGTCGTGGGCCAGAGCTTCTGCTCGATGGCGTCCGCAACGAGGCCCACGTCTTGGGTGTGGACCAGCCCCAGCCCGAGATCGGTGTCCAGATAGACCCAGCCCTGCTCGTCGAGGACGCAGCCCAGGACGCGCGCAGTTTGCCCGGTATGCGATGTAGCGCCAAAGGCATCGTCCACCCTGAAGATGAGAGGTGTTGCTTCAAGCTCTACATAAACTTTTTGCGGCCCGTTCTGGAAGAACCAACGCCCCTGCGCATCACGTTCATAGTTCCGCTGGATGAAGTCGACCAGCTTCTCGTGCTTAAGCAGCGACCCCTTGGCCCGCGCGTTGCCGCTGCTGAATGCGCCCTGGGCCTGCACCCGGTCGTCGCGCATGTACCAGTTGCCGCGTGCATCCAACCCGAGCCATCCGTAGCAATCCGGAACATTGGGCCATTTGGCGATGGCTTGCCTGACGATGTCATCCATGGGTTGAATCCTTGCCGCATTGTGCCGCGAGCCAATTGCCCACAGCGTCGGGCATGGCTCTGACATGACCCGGCATGGTGCCCAGAGGGAAACCGACGTGGCCGCCGTGCGCTGGTTGCCACAGGATGACATGGTCGCCCACTTCGTTCTGTGCGGGCAGGCTCCACGCGGGAACAAAAGGGTCGTTGCGTGCGTTGACAACCAAGGCAGGAATGCGGATGCGCTGCAGGTGCGGTTTGGCCGATGCCCGGGCCCAGTAGTCTTCCGTGCCCTTGAAGCCGTGCAGGGGGGCGGTAAAGATATTGTCGAATTCGTAGAGGTTGCGGGCGGCTAATAACGCGTCGCGGTCAAACAGGCCTGGGTGCTGCGCGAGCTTGGCCAGAGCCTTGGGCTTCATCGTCTGCAGGAACATGCGGGTGTAGACCAGGCGGTTGAAGCCGCGACCGATGGCCCAGCCACCTGCCGCCAGATCGATCGGCGACGAAACCGCCGCCACTGCGGTGGCGACGCGGGACGCGGCATCACCCATCTCCTCGGCCCAGCGCAGCAAGGCATTGCCACCGAGCGAGACGCCTACGGCAATCAGTGGCCCGGTCTGCCGGTCGCGAAGGCGCTGCAACACCCAGCCGATTTCTTCATAGTCGCCTGAGTGGTAGGCCCTGGGGGCCCGGTTGAGCTCGCCACTACAGCCCCGGAAGTGAGGGACGGCGAATGCAAAGCCGCGCTCACGGGCGAAGTCGGCAAATGCCTCGGCGTAATGGCTGCTGGACGAGCCTTCCAGGCCGTGGAACATCACCAACATGACTTGGCTTTGGCCCGGCGGCTGGGAGGTGCCGGCAAAGTCGACGTCAATGAAATCTCCGTCCGGCGTGTCCCAGCGTTCACGCCGGTAGGCGGGGTGGGGGCCGAAGGCGCGGCGCGAATACAGGGCCGGCCAGATGGTTTGCAGGTTGCCACCCGGCAACCACCACGGCGCGGTGTAATTCATCGTCGGCACGTTGCGGCTTGCGGGTGATTTGGCTGACCCGCCTTCATCAATGGAGCACCTGCGACGAGCCGGAATCTTCCTGCATCTCACGCAGCGTTCCAGGGCTTGCGTGGTGAGCAACGAGTCGCCAGCCTTGCGCGGTCTTGTGGTACACGTTGGTGGCAATGACGTACGCTTGGCGCGGCCCCTCGGGCGTCATGACTTCGATGCGCTCGAGCAGGTTGTGCACGGCGCTGGCCAAGGCCCCTACCTTGTGCACACGCTCGGGCCGGGCCAAGATGCTGCCGTTGGCAAACATGCCTTCAAACGAAGCGCGGATGGCCCCTGCACCCACAAGGCGTGGCCCGCCGGGATGGACACACACGATCTCATCTTCATCAGCCCAGCAGCCCATGAGCTTTTCTATGTCACCGGTCTGGAGCGCTTCATAAAAAGCGGTCTCGATGTCATCGGCAGAGCCTCCGACGGTGGCGGCTTGAAGTTTTGATTTAGGCATGGACGCTGTTGCAGCCTGTCAGTTTGAGTCTGTAGATTTTGCCGTGGTTCCCCCGGTGCCGCACGTTGTGTAGGGGTGAAATTGCAGCCAAGTATCTATGCTACCGTTGTTGGCTTCATGAACAGGACGTTACCGAGGACCCCTATGACACGCTGGCTTTTCACCATCACTGCCGCTTTGTGGCTGACCGGCTGCGGCTACAACGACTTCCAGCGCCTGGACGAGCAAAGCAAGGCGGCCTGGAGTGAGGTCCTCAACCAGTTCCAGCGCCGCGCGGACCTGGTCCCCAATATTGTGGCAACCGTCAAGGGCGAAGCGGCCTTTGAGCAGGACACGCTCACCAAGGTCATTGAAGCACGGGCCAAAGCCACATCGATCCAGGTGACGCCCGAGACGCTGAACAACCCCGAGGCCTTCCAGAAATTCCAGGCCGCGCAGGGTGAGTTGGGAAGTGCGCTGAGCCGCTTGATGGTGTCGGTTGAAAGGTACCCGGACTTGAAGGCCAACAAAGCGTTCAGCGACCTGCGCGTCCAGTTGGAAGGCACAGAAAACCGCATCACCGTAGCCCGCAACCGCTTCATCCAGACGGTGCAGCAGTACAACGTGCTGGCTCGCAGCTTTCCGACCAACCTCACGGCGATGATGTTCAGCTACGCAGCCAAGCCGGTGTTCTCGGTACAGAACGAGGCGCAGATTTCCGTGCCGCCTCTGGTTAATTTCGACAAGAAGTAAAGGCGCTCTGGACTGGCCTTCATGCTGTCTTTTTCCCGCTCTCTCCTTCCTGCGCTAGCCCTGCTTTTCGGCCTGATGTCCTGGGGCGCGCTGGCCCAGGATCTCCTGCAGGTGCCGGCGCTGACCGGGCATGTGATCGACATCACCGGCACCTTGAGCAGCGGCGAAAAGGAAGCGCTGGAGACACGTCTGACCGAATTTGAGCGCGCGAAAGGCTCGCAGCTGGTGTTCCTGATGGTGCCCAGCACCCAGCCCGAAGACATTGCCAGCTATGCCAACCGGGTGGGCAATGCGTGGAAGATCGGCCGCAAGGGCGTCGGCGACGGCTTGCTGTTGGTGGTCGCCAAAACCGACCGCAAGCTTCGGATTGAAGTCGCCAAGACTCTGGAGGGTGCGGTGCCGGACCTTGCCGCCAAGAACATCATCGACAGCGCGATCACGCCGCGATTCAAAGCGGGCGACTATGCGGGCGGCCTGAATGCCGCGGCCGATCATTTGATCGCGCGCATCAACGGAGAGCCTTTACCGGCACCGCAATCCACCGGAGCCGGGGAGGCTGACGGCAGCTTTGACTGGGTCAACCTGGCAGTGTTGCTTTTTTTTGCGGTGCCAGTGGCAGGGTCGATGATTAACCGGCTGCTGGGCCGCAAGGTGGGCGCGTTGGTGCTGGGCGGTGGTGTTGGTGCCATCGCGCTTTTTATCACCTCCAGTCTGCTGATTGCTGGCATCGCTGCGTTTGCTGCTTTGGTCATGAGCTTGTTCACTGGGCTGTCCGGCCTGTCGCGTGGTGGCGGTTTGGCTGGCCTGGGGGGCCTGGGCGCCGGCGGCTGGAGCGGCGGCAGTGGGGGTAGCTCAAGTGGTGGCGGCTTCAGCTCAGGGGGTGGCGGGGATTTCGGCGGCGGTGGTGCGTCAGGAGATTGGTGATGCTGCAACTGCTGCGCCGAATGTTCAAACACCGCTGGCTCGACGAATCCGATGCGCGGCGCGCCATCCCGGCGGAGATGGCCGAGCGGCTACGCGCACGTGTGGCCGCCAGTGAGAGTCGGCACAGTGGGGAAATCCGGATCTATATCGAGGCAGGCCTGCCTTTGAGCTATCTCTGGCGTAAAGCCACGGCGCGAGAACGGGCTGTCGCCATGTTTGGCAGGCTGCGGGTGTGGGACACGCAGGACAACAACGGCGTCCTGATTTACCTGCTTCTGGCGGAGCGTGCGATTGAGCTGGTCGCTGATCGCGGCTTGAACCAGTGCGTCGCGCCGGCGGAATGGCAGGCGATGGTCAGCCGCATGGGCGCCGCCTTCACCGAAGGGCGGTACGAAGACGGCCTGACGCAGGCAATCGCTGAGGTCTCAGCCCTATTGGTGCAGAACTATCCCAGCCGGCCTGGGCAAGCCAACGTGAACGAGTTACCGGACGCGCCGGTGATTACCTGACTGCAGGCCCGCCAAGCCCTGTAAATGAAAAAGCCCTGAATCTCACGGTCAGGGCTTTTTTGTTGCGCGAGGATGCGCTTACTTCTTGAGCCGGTATTTACGCAATGCGGCGAGCTGCGCCGCCATCACGGCAAGTTCAGACTGGGCCACGGCCACATCGATTTCGCTCTTTGCGTTGCGCAGAGCTTCTTCAGCCGCGGCCTTGGCGAGGTTCGCTTTTTCTTCATCAAGATCCTTGCCACGGATCGCGGTGTCCGACAGCACGGTCACGCAATCGGGCTGGACTTCGAGCAGGCCGCCGGCCACGAAGACAAATTCCTCGCTCCCGTCAGCCATTTCAATACGGACCGAACCTGGCTTGATGCGGGTGATCAACGGCGTATGGCGCGGAAAAATACCGAGTTCACCTGCCTCGCCGGGCAAGGCGACAAAGCGCGCCTCGCCGGAGAAGATGGACTCTTCAGCACTGACCACGTCGACGTGGATGGTGTGGGTCGAGTCCATAAATTAAACCTTCTTGGCCTTCTCGAAGGCTTCGTCGATGGTGCCGACCATGTAGAAGGCCTGTTCCGGCAAATGATCGCACTCGCCGGCCACGATCATCTTGAAACCACGAATGGTCTCAGCCAGGCTCACGTACTTGCCGGGCGAGCCGGTAAACACTTCAGCGACGTGGAACGGCTGCGAAAGGAAACGCTGGATCTTGCGTGCGCGGGCGACGGCCAGCTTGTCCTCAGGCGCCAATTCGTCCATGCCCAGAATCGCGATGATGTCGCGCAGTTCCTTGTAGCGCTGCAGCGTGCCCTGCACGGCGCGGGCCGTTTCGTAATGGTCTTGGCCCACGACCAGCGGGTCAAGCTGGCGACTGGTCGAGTCCAGTGGGTCCACTGCGGGGTAGATGCCAAGCGAAGCGATATCGCGCGACAGCACCACGGTGGAGTCAAGATGGGCAAAAGTGGTGGCAGGCGACGGGTCGGTCAAGTCATCCGCCGGCACGTAAACGGCCTGGATGGAGGTGATCGAGCCCACCTTGGTGGAGGTGATGCGCTCTTGCAGGCGACCCATTTCTTCGGCCAGCGTCGGCTGATAACCCACGGCAGACGGCATGCGTCCCAGCAGGGCGGACACTTCAGTGCCCGCCAGCGTGTAACGGTAGATGTTGTCCACGAAGAACAAAACGTCACGGCCTTCATCACGGAAGGATTCAGCGATGGTCAGTCCCGTCAGCGCCACGCGCAGGCGATTGCCCGGTGGCTCGTTCATCTGGCCGTAAACCATGGCCACTTTGGACTCGGGCAAGTTCTCCAGGTTCACGACGCCGGAGTCGGCCATCTCGTGATAAAAATCGTTGCCTTCACGAGTGCGCTCACCCACGCCGGCAAACACGGACAGACCCGAGTGCGCCTTGGCGATGTTGTTGATGAGCTCCATCATGTTCACCGTCTTGCCCACGCCAGCGCCGCCGAACAGGCCGACCTTGCCGCCCTTGGCGAACGGGCAAACCAGGTCGATCACCTTGATGCCAGTTTCAAGTAACTCCTGTGAAGGCGACAGCTCGTCATAAGCCGGGGCCTTGCGGTGAATTGAAGCGGTCAACTCAGAACCGACGGGGCCGCGCTCGTCAATCGGGTTGCCCAACACGTCCATGATGCGGCCTAGCGTCGCCTTGCCAACTGGCACCGTGATTGGCGCACCAGTGTTGTCAACCATCAAGCCACGGCGCAGGCCGTCGGACGAGCCGAGCGCGATGGTGCGCACCACGCCGTCACCCAGCTGCTGCTGGACTTCCAGCGTAAGGGCCGAGCCCTGAAGCTTGAGGGCGTCATAAATCTTGGGCATCTGGTCACGCGGGAATTCCACGTCCACCACGGCGCCAATACACTGAACAATCTTGCCCTGAACGCCTGCGTTCACTGGGGAATTCGCTTGAGCCATTTGTCGCTCCTATTTTAAAAATTAAACTGCGGCTGCCCCGGCGACGATTTCCGAAAGTTCTTTCGTAATCGCAGCCTGGCGCGTCTTGTTGTAAACCAGCTTTAGCTCGCCGATCACGCTTCCAGCGTTATCGGTAGCAGCCTTCATCGCCACCATGCGGGCCGATTGCTCGGATGCCATGTTTTCCGCCACGGCCTGGTAGATCAGCGCCTCGACGTAGCGCAGCAGCAGGTCGTCGATGACGGTCTGCGCATCCGGTTCATAGATATAGTCCCAGCCGTGCTGGGTGCCGCTGGCGTGCGCCTCGGCCTGCATTTTTGCGGCCGACAAAGGCAGCAACTGCTCGACCACGGGCTCCTGCTTCATCGTGTTGATGAAACGGGTATAGCCGAGGTAGACCGCACTGACCTCGCCCTTGGCGTAAGCGTCCAGTAGCACCTTGACCGGGCCGATGAGCTTTTCAAGGTGCGGCGTGTCACCCAATTGCGTGACATGGGACACCACCCGGGCGCCGACACGATTGAGAAAGCCCAGGCCCTTGTTGCCAATGGCGACAGCCGAGGCCGAGACGCCCGATGCCTGCAATTCACGCAGCTGGGTCGTCACCATGCGCAGCACGTTGGTATTCATGCCGCCGCACAGGCCCTTGTCCGTCGTGACCACGATGAAGCCCACCGACTTGGAATCGTTGGTCTTCATGAAGGCATGCGTGTATTCGGGATTGGCCTTGCCAAGATTCGCGGCAATATTGCGAATCTTCTCGGCATAGGGCCGGGCCGAACGCATGCGCTCTTGTGCCTTGCGCATTTTGGAGGCAGCCACCATCTCCATGGCCTTGGTGATCTTCTTGGTGTTCTCCACCGATTTGATCTTGCCTCGTATCTCTTTTCCTGCAGCCACGGTCGGCTCCTATTCGATCAGAGAAAAATTAAGCAAACGTCTTTTTGAACGCGACAGTCGCTGCGGTCAGCTCGGCCTCTGCGTCGATACAGACCTTCTTGAAAGCCTTCTTGTCGTCGCTATCGGAGTCCTTGGCCGGCTTGGCATCCCACTTGACCCCGTTCTTCTCGATTGTGGCGAGCAAAGCAGCGTGCTTGTCCTTGAGGTAGGCATGCAGGCCGTGCTCGAAAGACAACACCTTCTTGACGTCGATGTCGTCCAGGTAGCCCTTGTTCACCGCGAACAGCGTGGCACCCATCAGGGAGATGGGCAGCGGGCTGTACTGGGCCTGCTTGAGCAGTTCAGTCACGCGGGCGCCGCGGTCCAGCTGCTTGCGGGTCGATTCATCCAGGTCAGAGGCGAACTGCGCGAAAGCTGCCAGTTCGCGGTACTGCGCGAGGTCGGTGCGGATACCGCCGGACAGGCCCTTGATCCAGTTCGTCTGCGCGGCGCCGCCGACGCGTGACACCGAGATACCGGCGTTGATGGCGGGCCGAATGCCGGCGTTGAACAGGCTGGTGTCCAGGAAAATCTGGCCGTCGGTGATCGAGATCACGTTGGTCGGCACGAAGGCGGACACGTCACCGGCCTGCGTCTCGATGATGGGCAGCGCGGTGAGCGAACCGGTCTTGCCCTTGACTTCACCCTTGGTGAAGGCTTCGACATAGTCAGAGTTCACGCGGGCTGCGCGCTCGAGCAGGCGGCTGTGGAGATAAAACACGTCGCCGGGATAAGCTTCGCGGCCCGGCGGGCGGCGAAGCAGCAGCGATACCTGGCGGTAAGCTACAGCCTGTTTGGACAGGTCGTCGTACACGATCAAGGCGTCTTGGCCGCGGTCGCGGAAGTACTCGCCCATGGTGCAGCCGGAGTAGGCGGACACATACTGCATGGCTGCGGATTCAGATGCCGTAGCGGCAACGACGATGGTGTATTCCATCGCGCCAGCCTGCTCCAGTGCGCGCACCAGGTTTTTGACCGTGGACGCCTTCTGGCCGATGGCCACATACACGCAGGCCATGTTTTGGCCTTTCTGGTTGATGATCGCGTCAACAGCAACAGCCGACTTGCCGGTCTGGCGGTCGCCGATGATCAGCTCGCGCTGGCCACGGCCGATTGGCACCATCGAGTCAATCGACTTCAGGCCGGTCGCCATGGGCTGGCTCACCGACTGACGCGCGATCACGCCTGGGGCAACTTTCTCGATCACGTCCGTCAACTTGGCGTTGATCGGACCCTTGCCGTCGATTGGCTGGCCGAGCGCGTTGACCACGCGGCCAAGCAATTCAGGGCCGACGGGCACTTCAAGAATACGGCCCGTGCACTTGACGGTGTCGCCTTCGGAAATATGCTCGTACTCACCCAGAATCACGGACCCGACGGAGTCACGCTCAAGGTTCAGAGCCAAGCCGTAGGTCGGCGTGCCGTCAGCCGTGGGCGGGAACTCAAGCATTTCGCCAGCCATCACGTCAGACAGACCGTGGACGCGACAGATACCGTCGGTCACAGACACAACGGTGCCTTGGTTACGAATGTCGGCCGTGCCAGACAAGCCTTCAATACGGCTCTTGATCAGTTCAGAAATCTCTGCGGGATTGAGTTGCATGACTCTTTCCTTCCTTCAAATAATTAGCCCAACAGCCTCACGCCAGACTCAGGCTGTGAGGGCCACTTTCATTTGTTCCAGGCGCGCCTTAACCGAGGTGTCGAGCACCTCGTCGCCGACCACCACGCGAATGCCGCCAATTAACGCCGGCTCCAGTTGCACGCTGACATTCAGCTTGCGGCCAAAGCGCTTCTCAAGCGCAGCCGACACATCGGCCAGGGCCAACGCGTCGATTGGAAACGCGCTGTAGACCACTGCATCGGATGTGCCGCCCTGAGCGTTCATCAAGGCCCTGAACTGAGACGCCACATCGGGCAATACAGCCAGGCGGCCGTTTTCAATGACCGTGCGCAGGAAGTTTTTTGCCGCATCAGGCAATGACGACTTGGCAACGCTCACAACCACTGTGAAGACCTGCTCGGACGTCACCTTCGGATTATCGGCGTATTGGAGGAGTTGCTGGTTGCCGGCGATGGCAGCCAGTTCATCCAGCCAGACTGCTGCTGCGGACAAGCCTGAAGACGCGGTCTTGAAAAGCGCATCGGCATAGGGGCGGGCAATGGTTGCTGATTCAGCCATGGTGTTTACGCCTTGACTCTTACAGCTCGGTCTTCAACCGGCCCAACAACTCAGCATGGACACCGGCATTGACTTCCTTACGGAGGATCTGCTCAGCGCCTTTGACGGCCAGAGCCGCCACCTGCTCACGCAGGCTTTCGCGGGCCTTGACGACTTGCTGGTCGGCTTCCACCTTGGCAGCAGCAATGATCTTGCTGCCTTCTTCAGTGGCGCGGGCCTTGGCTTCTTCAATGATCGCTTGAGCGCGGCGCTCGGCGTCAGCCAGGCGCACGGCCGTCTCATTGCGCGACTTGGACAGTTCGGCTTCCACGCGCTGGTTGGCGGCAGACAGTTCGGACTTGGCCTTGTCGGCGGCAGCGAGACCGTCGGCGATCTTCATTGCGCGCTCATCCAACGCCGTAGCGATCGGCGGCCAAACAAACTTCATGGTGAACCCGACCAGAATCAGGAACACGATCATCTGAACGATGAGGGTACCGGTAATGCTCACTTTGTCATCCTTACCCGAGGGGCTGCGCCCCAAGGAATGTTCTCGGTTGTCCGGCGGATGCTTACTTCGGCAGGTTGGCGATCTGGGCCAGGAACGGGTTGGCCGTGGCGAACCAAAGGGCAACACCAGTGCCGATAATGAAAGACGCATCAATCAGGCCCACCAGCAGGAACATCTTGGTCTGCAGTTCGCCCATCAGTTCCGGCTGGCGCGCAGCGGACTCAAGGTACTTGCTGCCCATGATGCCGATGCCTAGGCAGGCACCAAACGCGCCCAGGCCAATGATCAGGCCGGCGGCCAGTGCAACAAAACTAATAACTTCCATGATGACTCCTAAAGGTCTTGGTTAGAGAAAAGAAAACGAAACTGCGAATGAGGCTTAGTGATGATCGTGCGCCTGGCCAAGGTAAACCAGCGCCAGCATCATGAACACAAAGGCCTGCAAAGTGATGATCAGGATGTGAAAGATCGACCACACGGTGCCGGCAATGATGTGCCCGACTGCAAGACCGAAGCCTGTTGCCGTGAATGTGAATGCGCCACCCATCAACGCAATCAGCAGAAAGATAAGTTCGCCGGCGTACATATTGCCAAACAACCGCATGCCGTGAGACACCGTCTTGGCAATAAACTCCACCATCTGCATGGCGAAGTTGAGGACGCCAAGCAAAAGCGCGAAGACCGGATTTTTACTGGTACCGAAGGGAGCGGTCACGAGCTCATGCGCCCAGCCGCCCATTCCCTTGATCTTGATGTTGTAGTACAGGCAGATCAGCAACACGGCAACTGAGAGACCCATGGTCACTGACAAGTCGGCCGTGGGCACCACGCGCAGGTACGCGTGCTCGGGATCGTGGCCGGCAGCTGCGTAGATGTGGCCCCACAACCATGGCAGCAAGTCCACGGGCAGCAAGTCCATGGCATTGAGGAGGAATATCCACACGAAGATGGTCAAGGCCAAAGGCGCAACGAACTTGCGGCTGTTCGCGTTGTGCACGATGCCCTTGGCCTGAGAGTCCACCATCTCTACCAACAGTTCAACGGCGGCCTGAAACCGGCCCGGCACCCCGGATGTCGCCTTGCGCGCTGCCAGCCACAAGATGAAACATCCCAGTGCGCCCAGCAAAATCGAAAAGAAAAGGGAATCGAAACTGAATACGGTGAAGTCAACAACTGACGCCGGCTTATGGTTCTGCAGATGCGTCAGGTGGTGAATGATGTATTCACCGGAAGTCTGTCCATGTTCTTGCGCGGCCATCTGTTTACTCGTCTCTATGTTTCGTTTTGCGGGGGGCCAAAAATGGCGCCGCCCAGTACACCTGCATCGTCACCACCAAGCCGACCAGCATCGCCGGCCAGCTCAGGCCCTGAATCACCTTTGGGGCAGCGAGCAACATCGCCACAGTCAAAGCTATCTTGACCATCTCCCACACAAAAAATCCCATCATGGCCGTCGCAGGGTTGAGTGAGGCAAAACCTCCCGTCAGGCCTCTTGCGAACAAGGCAGCAGGTAGTACCACAGCCAACGCACCATATCCTGCAGACCATCCAACGTTTTGGCGCCCTGTCAACAGCCAGGCAGCGATTGCCACCAGAAGTCCGAGCATCACTTGCCCCACCACAACACGCCAGGGAGAATCCGGCGGATTGTCTTCACGCAACTGACGCGCTTCCTGCGCGCTCAGCCGCCTGACTTCGGGCTCTTTTTCTTCATTGGCATCACCGTGTGCGATTTTTGACATCTCAAATTACGCCCGGGTGACTGACTGTTGTTTTAGCAAAGCCATTGATTATAAGTACAAACCCCCAAGCCCCTGACAATCCTGACTACAGCGCTTGAATCCTTGCGGGTCAAAGGTGTTTTTCATCCGGCGCAACAATGCAGATAAACAGGAGCCATCCATGTACCAGCTTGCAAAGCTTCTTCACCTCGCCGCCGCCATCGTCTGGATGGGGGGTATGTTCTTCATGTTGTGGGTCTTACGGCCTGTCGTTGCAGACAAGTTGCTGCCGCCTGCCCGCGCGCCCCTAATGGCGGCGGTCCTGGCAAAATTTTTTCTGTCCGTCTGGGCAAGTATTGCAGTCATCACCGTATCAGGCGCGGTGATGCTTGGCATGACGGGCATGAAAGCCGCTCCGCTGGGCCAGCACTTGATGCTGGGAGCAGGACTGTTGATGTTTGCGCTCTTCGCTCACATCTATTTTGGCCCATTCAGGCGGGTCGGCCAGGCAGTGGCCGCCGCAGACTGGCCTGCAGCGGGCATTCAGATGGGCAAGATGCAGCGATTCGTAGTGGCCAATTTCGTCCTGGGATGGCTCGCCATCGCCGCCGTCGTACTCATCCGCTAACCCCGTGCCAGACAGCGGCAATTGCGGGACAATTCATTACTTATGATGACTGCCGCGCAAGCCGCCCTCCCACCGCTGCCCTGCTTTTTGAATGGTGCGTTCACCACGCTGCCGAACGCGCAGGTCAGCGTGATGGACCGTGGTTTTCTGCTGGGGGATGGCGTTTATGAAGTGCTGCCCGCCTACGGGGGAAGGTTGTTCAGGTTTGCGC
Source organism: Ramlibacter sp. (assembly GCA_014376765.1). Taxonomy (GTDB): domain Bacteria; phylum Pseudomonadota; class Gammaproteobacteria; order Burkholderiales; family Burkholderiaceae_C; genus JACMQX01. The sequence goes on from JACMQX010000019.1 coordinate 15,854, forward strand.
AGCACATGACCAGGCTCGATCGCAGCCTGGCCGAGGTACGCATTAACAACCCCTACGCACCGGCTGAATGGAAGGCCATGGCGCAGCGCCTGTTGACCGAACATGCGGCAGCCTTTGAGGCCGGGCCGCAATCCATCTATCTGCAGGTCACGCGGGGCGTTGCGATGCGCGATCACGCCATGCTCGAAGGCCTGACGCCGACGGTTTTCATGTTTGTCACTACGGCCAAGCTCCCGTCCGACGCGCAGCGCGAACAGGGCGTGCCCTGCATCACGGCCGACGACTTCCGGTGGCGCAAGGCGCACATCAAAAGCACCAGCTTGCTGGGCGCGGTGATGGCGCGGCAGATCAGCGCCGACGTTGAAGCGGCCGAAACCATCATGTTCCGCGACGGTTCGCTCAGTGAAGGGGCGTCAAGCAATGTGTGGGTGGTGAAAGACGGAACCGTGTCAGGCGTGACGCAGGACAACCTTGTGCTCGAGGGCATCCGCTACGGCCTGATTGGCGTGCTGTGCACCGAGGCGGCCATTCCCTTTGATTTGCGCCGCATCAGCCGCGAGGAGGTGGCGCTGGCCGACGAGATCATGCTGTCCTCGGCAGGCAAGGAAATCCTGGCGGTCACCCTGCTTGATGGCATGCCGGTTGGAAACGGCCGGCCAGGCCCCATCTACAAGAAGCTCAATCAGGGTTACCAGCGCGCCATCGCCAGCACTCCCGCTTGAAGCGCCCCTTGAAAGACCGCCATGCCGACCCCCGCTGAATCGTTGATCGAATATCCCTCGTTGTTTCCCATCAAGGTCATGGGGGCCAAGGTGGATGGCTATGTTGCCGCCATTGTTTCGATTGCGCGCCAGTTCGACCCGGATTTTGACGAAGCCACGATCGAGCTGCGGGCTAGCAAGGCAGGCAACTATTTGGGGGTGACGATCACGGTCAATGCAACCAGCCGTGAGCAACTCGATGAGCTCTACCGCACCTTGTCAACGCACCCCATGGTCAAGGTCGTGCTCTGATTGCAGGGCAATGCCATGTCCACAAATTTGGTGAACCTCGGGCGGGTTGACTATCTGCCCACGTATGAAGCCATGCAGGCATTTACAGCGGCCCGGGACACCGCAACCCGAGACGCAATCTGGCTCTGCGAGCATCCGCCTGTCTTCACACAGGGCCTTGCCGGCAAGGCCGAACACTTGCTCGCGCCAGGCGACATACCGGTTGTGGCGACCAACCGTGGGGGCCAGGTGAGCTACCACGGGCCCGGCCAAACAGTCGCCTATCCATTGATCGATCTGCGCCGCACAGGCTACTACGTCAAGGAATACGTCTACCGGATCGAGGAGGCGTTAATCAAAACGTTGGCTGCCTTTGACGTCACAGGCCACCGGGTGCCTGGCGCGCCCGGGATCTATGTCCGTCTGGCCGACCCGTTTTCACACGCAGCGCTAACCGGGCCATTTGCGGGCGCCGATCCGTTTAACGGCCTGGGCAAGATCGCGGCATTGGGCATCAAGGTCAGCCGTCACTGCACTTATCACGGCGTCGCGCTGAATGTGGCAATGGATCTGTCCCCCTTCTCGCGGATCAATCCATGCGGGTATGCCGGGCTACAAACCGTAGACCTTTCTACAATTGGCGTTTCCACCACTTGGGACGAAGTGGCGGGTGTCCTGGGCCAGAAGCTGTCAACCTATCTGGCGCCCTGAGGCACCCCCCCACCCCCGCTTTGACGCATATGACCAGCCCAGAAGTCGTTAGACAAGTCCAGCCTGTCGAGGCCTACAACGCGTCAGCCAAACAAAAGGCTGCCGCCAAACTGTCACGCATACCGGTCAAGGTGGTGCAGGGCGAAGTGCTGAGAAAGCCCGAATGGATCCGGGTGAAGGCGGGTTCGCCCACCACGCGCTTCTACGAAATCAAGGACATCCTTCGCAAGAACAAGTTGGTGACGGTTTGCGAGGAGGCTTCCTGTCCCAACATCGGCGAATGTTTTGGCAAGGGCACGGCCACCTTCATGATCATGGGCGACAAGTGCACGCGGCGTTGCCCGTTTTGCGACGTTGGCCATGGCCGGCCAGATCCGCTGGACGTGAACGAGCCGCAAAACCTCGCCAACACCATCGCGGCACTCAAGCTCAAATACGTAGTGATCACCAGCGTGGACCGCGACGACCTGCGCGATGGGGGTAGCCAGCATTTTGTGGACTGCATCCGCAAGACGCGCGAGTTGTCGCCCGACACGCAGATCGAGATCCTCGTGCCAGATTTCCGTGGCCGTGATGACCGGGCGCTGGACATCCTTAAGTCCGCACCGCCGGATGTGATGAATCACAACCTGGAAACGGTCCCGCGCCTGTACAAGGAAGCAAGGCCAGGCAGTGACTACCAGTTTTCACTGAACCTGCTGAAGAAATTCAAGGCTTTCTTTCCCGATGTCCCCACCAAGAGCGGCATCATGGTTGGCTTGGGTGAGACAGACGAGGAAATCCTTCAGGTCATGCGCGACATGCGGGCCCACCACATCGATATGCTGACCATTGGCCAGTACTTGGCGCCCAGCATGAGCCACCTCAGTGTCAAACGCTATGTTCACCCGGACACGTTCAAAATGTTTGAGGCCAAGGCATATGAGATGGGCTTTCGGCATGCCGCAGTAGGTGCCATGGTGCGTTCGTCTTATCACGCTGACCAGCAGGCGCATTCGGCCAGCCTGACTGTTTGAACAGGCTGCAGCCGCGCTGAACTGATACGCTCGCCTCAGGCACGTCCTGTTGTCCATGCAAGGAACTTTTTTCGCGCTCGCCGCCATTGCCCTGTGGGCGACCCTAGCCTCCCTTGCCGTGACGCTCAGGCATGTGCCGCCCTTTCTGCTGACCGGTATTGCGCTGCTCATTGGCAGTTTGCCAGCATGGCCGTTCTGGCGCCAATGGAAGATTTCGCCTGCAACGCTGGCCTTGGGCATCTATGGCCTCTTTGGCTTCCACTTCCTGCTCTTCCTCGCGCTGCGCATGGCGCCGCCGGTTGAAGCCAACCTCATCAATTACTTGTGGCCCTTGTTGATCGTGGTGCTGGCGCCGGCCTTCGTGCCCGGCGTCAAGCTGCGGCTGGCGCACGTGTTCGCCGCAATGCTGGGCTTTGGTGGTGCTGCGTTTGCGATTTTGGGAGCAGGCACTTTCGCCGCGGGTGGCAGCTGGAATTGGGGCTATGTCCTTGCTTTCGCTTCCGCCTTCATCTGGGCCAGCTTTTCACTGATGACGAAAAGGCTTGCATCACAAGGCCGGTCTTTCCCCACGGCGGCCATCGGCCTGTTTGGCCTGGTCTCGGGTCTGCTGGCGCTGACTTGCCACTGGCTGGTGGAAGTCCCTGTGCAGCTGAGTTTTCAGGATTGGGGCCTGCTGACGCTGGTAGGTCTGGGCCCTTTAGGTACCGCGTTTTTCCTGTGGGACCGGGCCCTGAAACAGGGGGACGCGCGGCACATCGGCATCCTGAGCTATCTCACGCCGCTGGCATCCACCGTGCTGCTCATGATGGTTAGCGGCCGCCTGTTCACGTGGGATATTGCCGTCGCAGCGGCCATGATCATCAGTGCTGCTGTGCTGGGAACCCGCGCGCGTTGAGCCCAGGCAAGGCTCAGCCCTTGGTCCACTTTTCGTCCACGATCAACCACTTGCCGGCGGTCTTGCGCCATTTCAGGGTTTTGGAACCCACGTCCTCGTGCTTGTTGGAGATGTAGCGCTGTGTGAAATCGGCCTGAGCCTGCTCGCTAGCTACTCGCACAACGATGTTTTCGATACGGACCGTAATCTTGCGATTGGCAAAACGTTCAGCGCGCTGCTTTTCCCATTCTTTCCGGCTGGCCGAATCACCCATGAAGCCGGTGTCGTAACGAGCGATGTATGTCGCAAGATCACTTTCTGTCCAGGCATTCCGCCAGGCGAGCAGTTCGCTCATGACCATGCGCCGTTCAGATTCCAGCGCCGCGTCTGGTCCGGCTGGTGGCATGGCAGGAGTTGCAGTTGGCGTTGCAACCGGTCTGGGCGCGGCCGCGGCGGGCATCACGGCGGCTGGCGACGCTACCACTGCGGCCGCAGGCGCCAAGTCCGCGATTACCGGGGGCGGCGGCACGGCTGACAGACCGCCAGCCACCAGCGTGGCCGTGCCGCCCGGTCCTGCGACCGCTGAGCTGGCCTGCGGCCGGTTGCGCGCCAGCCCGTTGGTACTGGCCCAGGCCGCCTGTTCATTCAACGATTTTTCTGTCTGCCCCGGTGCACAAGCGACCATGCCTCCAGAAAGGCCCAGCAGAAGGGCCCGCGAAACCAAGTTGTGTTTTTTCATTTCAAGACCCCAATGCTGTCGCCGGCTCATCAGATTCCAGTACCAGCTGCGCCCAAGTTTTCAGGCGCCCGGTGTCCGCACGAAGCACCTCCTGCTTCACCGCAAGAATCTGGGCGGGATGCATGGAAAAGCTGCGCAACCCCAGCCCCAGAAGCAAGCGAGTCAGGCTCACGTCGCCGGCCATCTCGCCGCATACGCTGACTCCTTTTCCTTGCCGGTTGCACTCCGCTATCGTGTCAGCAACGAGCCGCAAGACTGCCGGATGGAGCGGGTCGTACAGATGGGCGACCGACTCGTCGGCCCGGTCGATAGCCAGGGTGTACTGGATCAGGTCGTTGGTGCCGATGGACAGGAAATCGAAATACTTCAAAAAGAGTTTCAGCGTAAGGGCTGCAGCAGGTATTTCGATCATGGCGCCGAGCCTGACTGGCCCGTAGGCGACGCCCTTGTTGTCCAGCTCCGCCCGGGCATGATCAATCAGCGCCAGGGTGTGGCGTATCTCGCTGCCGTGGGCCAGCATCGGGATCAGCAAGTTCACCTGGCCATGAGCCGCGGCGCGCAGGATGGCCCTTAACTGGTTGAGGAACATGGCGGGATCGGCCAGGCTCCAGCGGATGGCCCGCAAGCCCAGCGCGGGGTTGAGGTGCGCGCCGTCCCGTGAAGTTTTATCCAGGGGCTTGTCAGCGCCGACGTCCACCGTGCGGATGGTGACGGGCAGCCCCTCCATGCCTTCAACGGCACGCTTGTAGGCCTGATACTGCTCTTCCTCGCCAGGCAGGTTGCCCTGGCGGCCCATGAAAAGGAATTCACTGCGAAACAGGCCCACGCCCACTGCGCCAGCCTTGAGTGCGGCCGACGCGTCATCGGGCATCTCGATGTTGGCCAGCAACTCCACCTTTTGACCGTCCAGCGTCACGGCAGGCGTGTGGCGCAGCCGTGAGAGCCGGCCGCGCTCAAGCTCACCCTGGCGCTGCTTGAATCCATATTCGGCCAGGATGATGGGTGAGGGGTCCACAATCATGACGCCTGCGTCGCCATCAACGATGACCCAGTCGTCCTGGCGCACCAGCTGGCTGGCACTGCGCGCGCCCACCACGGCGGGAATGTCCATGCTCCGCGCGACGATGGCTGTGTGTGAGGTCTTGCCGCCTACATCGGTCACAAAGCCGGCAAACACGCTTTGCTTGAACTGCAGCATGTCGGCCGGCGACAGGTCGTGCGCGATCAGCACCAGCGGCACGTCCACTGTGTCGTCAAGCAGCAGGTCCTGCTGTGTCTTTCGCCGGGACGCGGGTGGCACCACGGGGGAGGCAGCGCCTTTCATGTAACGCAGGATGCGCTCGACGACTTGCTCGAGGTCGGCCTTGCGCTCACGCAGGTACTCGTCCTCCATTTCGTCGAACTGGCGGGCGATCACTTCAAGCTGGGTGGTCAACGCCCACTCGGCGTTGTACAGGCGCTCGGTGATCCAGTGCTTCACGCCAGTGGTGAGCAGCTCGTCCTGCAACAGCATGAGGTGGACGTCCAGCAGCGCCGTCAACTCGTGCGGCGCGTCCTTGGGCATGTCATGCTGGAGCCGGTGGATTTCGTCGACCACCGCATTACGGCCCACGCGGACCCGGTCGATTTCAGCCTCCATCTGGGCCGGCGCAATGAAGTAGTGAGCGACATCGACACGGCTGGATGCAATCAGGACCGCCCGCCCGATGGCAATGCCGCGGGCGACAGCCAGGCCGTGGATAGAAAAAGTCACTCGCCCTCCCCGAACTTGTCGTTGATCAGCGCCAGCAAGGCGTCCATGGCCTCCTGCTCGCGGTCACCCTCGGTTTCGACCAGCACCTCGCTGCCAATACCGGCAGCAAGCATCATGACGCCCATGATGCTCTTGGCATTGACACGCCGCTCGCCGCGCGTCATCCAGACCTCGCACGGGAAAGTGCCTGCCAGCTTGGTGAGCTTGGCCGAGGCGCGGGCATGAAGCCCTAGCTTATTGCTGATGGTCGTGGTGATCTTGATCATTCTTGATTCTTTTAGCCTGATTTTGTGGCGCGGTGATGGCCACCTGCATCACGCCCTGCGTGCCGCCCACCACGCCGCGCGCCACCAGCGCATCGAGAGACTCGTGCCGGTAGCTCACCGTGCGTAGCAGCATGGGCAGATTGACGCCCGTGAACAATTTGGAATTGACCCCGTCCACCAGTTTTTGCGCGACGTTGCATGGCGTCGCACCAAATACATCGACCAGAACCAGGACTCCGGTTGCCCGCGGCAGGTCGCTGAGCTGGGCCATGGTGATGCGGGCCGCGCTTAAGGTTTCTTCGGGCGTGACGTTAGGCTGCACGTCCAGCGCCGCAACGCTCGCGCCGCAGTCAGGAAATACATGCAGGGCGCATTGGCGCAGGGCATGGGCCAGGGGGGCGTGCGCGATGATAAGAATACTGTTCATGTTGATGCTTGCTGCGTAGCATTATGGCTTTTTGCCAGCAGGAAGTAGCCATATGCCGAGACGCTGCAGGCGAGGAAAATCGCCATGGCGGCCCTGAACGCGTCGATCTGCGTGAGGCCCGCGGCCATGAATGCATCGATCAAAACCCCTATGCCCCACTGCATGACGAACACCCCCGAAAAAATCACCAGGTTGTAGGCCGACAAGGCGCGGCCCGCAAGGGCCGGAGGGAACGCCATCCCCACGGAGGGTTGGGCGAGTGAGACAAAGGTGCAACTGACGCAAAACAGCGCCCAGGACCAGGCGCCGGCGCCGCTACCCAGGGCCACAATGCCAGCAAGCACCAGCAGGTTGACAGGCAGGCCGACCGTGATGAGGCGGTTGGTGTCCAGCCCGCGGCGCAAGAGCCAGGGATTGACGCTGCCCCAGGCCCAGAACGTGAACAGCATGCATACGTTGATGAGGAAGAGGCCTCCTGCGGCCTCCCTGGGCGTGTAGCCCGCCACCCGCACCATCCACGGCCCGGCCCAGAGCGTTTGTATGGCAAGCATGCCGCCGTAAGTAAAGAAACCCAACGGTGCCATGCGGCGAAAGTAGGCGTGGCGCCAGACCTCGGCATACCCGTCTGCCGGGCGAACTTCGCTCCCCTGCTCACCGTTGAAGGCGGCCTGCCAGCCAGGCACCTGCCAGACAATGACGCACATCGCCAGCGCGATGCCGCCAGCCAGCATCCAGAAGAGCGGGCGCCACCCGAACACGGGCATCAGCCACTGAACAGGCAGTGTCGATGCAACCATGCCGAGCGACCCCATCATCAGCATCCAGGAGTTGGCCCGCAGCAGGGCCGCTGGCGTCAACCAGCGGCGAAAGCCTGTGAGCGGCGCCATCAGGCAAGCGCCGACACCAGCACCGCAAAGGATGCGGGCGACAAGCAAGCCCGAAAAGGAATTGGCCGCAGAAAACATCAGGCAGCCCAACACCGCCAGGCTCAGGAAATAAAGGATGACTTTCCTGGGGCCATGGCGGTCCAGCCAGGTGCCCAGGGAAAGCTGCATGGCCGCAAAGCCAAGGAAGTAGCCGCCGGCCAGCAAACCGAGGTCCCGCGCGCTAAGAGCAAACTCTTGGGTCAGTGTGGGGGACAGGGTCGCAGTGATCGCGCGCAACAACGCCGAGAAAAAATAGGCGAAGGCAAACGATGCAAACACCAGGGCCGCCGCCCGCCGATCAAGCAAGCTCATTGAAATGACAATCCTGAGAAAAAGGCTTCTGCGACTTCGGGGCTCAGCCTGTCCGCATAAATCACGGCACTGAAAACCACGTCACCCCGGGCAAACCAGGCTGCGTGGGCCATGACGGGCAAGCCGTCAGCCCTGCGCCCAACGGCAACTGTCTGCACGGATGAAGTCAACGTGGCGGCGCCTTTGGGAACGAATGCAGCCTCACGGGGAGCCACCGCTTTCATGTTGGACAGTGTGGCCAGGCGCCAGTCAGCCAGTACCTCATTAGCCTTGGCAGCATCAGTCAGCCTGGCGTGCGACACGGCAAATGTGCCCCCACCGGCTCCGCATCCCATTACGTGCAGGTCCAGCCGTTGGCCAGCCAGCACAACTGGCCGGTTTGCCCGGTCAGGCTTGCAGGGCAACAGGGCGGTGAGCTCAGTTTCATTGGAACTGACCTCACGCCAGTTGAAGGTGGGATTGCAGGCGGTCAACACGAAGGCACACGAGACCGAGAAGCAGACCGTAACCAGAAGGGGGAAACAACGCATCCGGTCATTATCCGTTTCGCGTGAAAATGTCGCGGATGAACCCCAACTCTGATCACCCAACGGCCGCGCAGGCTGGCGCCCTACCCCAGGCCTGCGCACTTAATGGCATCCGCGTGCTCGATCTGTCGCGGGTGCTTGCTGGACCCTGGAGTGCGCAGGTATTGGCTGATCTGGGTGCGGACGTCATCAAGATAGAGCGGCCCGGCACAGGCGACGACACGCGCACGTGGGGGCCTCCGTTTTTGCAGGACGCTGAGGGCAGGGACTCTGCTGAGGCGGCTTATTTCCTCAGCACCAACCGCAACAAGCGCTCGGTGACGTGCGATATCGCCACGCAGCGAGGGCAGGAGCTGATTCGTGAACTCGTCAAGCACTGCGACGTATTTCTTGAGAACTTCAAAGTTGGCGACATGGCCCGTTATGGCCTGGACTACGGCACCTTGAGCGCCTTGAATCCGCGCCTTGTCTATTGCAGCATCACCGGCTTCGGGCAAAGCGGGCCCTACAGCGAGCGGGCCGGCTACGACTACGCGGTTCAGGGCATCGGCGGCCTCATGAGTGTGACTGGCGAGCGCGACGATCTGGGCGGCGGCCCGCAAAAGGTCGGCGTCGCCGTCGCCGACCTCTTCACCGGCATGTATGCCACGGTCGCCATCCTCGCCGCGCTTCGCCACGCAGATAAAACCGGCATGGGACAGCATGTGGACATGGCCCTGCTGGACACGCAGGTGGCCATGTTGGCAAATCTTGGCGGCAATTACCTCGTCAGCGGCATGACGCCCGGCCGTGCCGGCAACGCGCATCAGAACATCGTCCCGTACCAGGTGTTTGAGGTGATGCCGCCGGTTGGCGCGCAGTCCTCGGCGAGGGACCACCTTATTCTTGCAGTAGGCAACGACTCGCAGTTCGTGAAATTTTGCACTGTGGCGGGACATCCCGAACTCGCTGCCGACCCTTTGTATGCGCGCAACCAGGATCGGGTGCGCAACCGCGCGGTGTTGGTGCCTTTGCTGGAAGATCTCATGAAGGAGCGGACGAAGGCCCAGTGGTTGGGGGCCCTTGAGGCGGCCAAGGTACCGTGCGGCGCCATCAACAATCTGGCCGAGGTCTTTGCCGACCCGCATGTCCAGCACCGCCAGATGACAGACGTGTGGGAGCATCCTTTCAGCAACAACCTGCGCCTTGTCGCCAGCCCCATGAAATTAAGCGCGACGCCAGTGCGCGGCCCGTTCAACGGCGGCACCGCGCCGCCCCTGCTGGGCCAGCACACAGACGAGGTGTTGATTGAGTTGTTGAACCAGTCACCCGCAAGCTTGTCAGATTTGAAAGCTGCCAAGGTTATTTGAGGGTTTGCAATGCCTAGGCGGGCGGTTTCTGGTTAGCGTTCAGTCTCACGGATTTTGGGGATGCTATGTGTCCAGCGGGTGTGTAGACTGCAACGTAGATATTCAGTATGACTTGGTGTTAACAGGCTTTGAGGCCCGGAGGGTATTGATGCAATCAATTGGTGGATTTGCCGGTACTGCGCCTACGCCGCTCGCTACCGACAAATCCAGTGGCGCCGAGGCTGCAACGACGGTTGCGCACGAACGTGCGGACTACTTGCTGGCCGGCATTATCGGCGCTCAGTTGTCCGAGCCCCTGTCCACCATGCAGTATGTGGTCCAGGAGTTCACGCGTACCCGCAAGATTTCACGCTCGCAAATGCAGCAGTTGCAGATCGCGATCGAAACAGCAAGAACAGTGGCCAAGCAGAGTCAGCAAATAGCCCGGCTTGCAGGCGGGCGGTTGCGTCAGTCGCATGAGCGGCTAAGTCTGGACGCCGTCATCAACGAGGCGCTTGACCAGCGGGCCGAAGCTTTTCAACAGCGGGGCGTTGAGTTGTATCGCAACATCAAACCTGTCGAGGTCATTGTCGATCCCGGCCTCCTCTCCAGCTTGGTGGACGCGGCCATCGACTGGGCCGCTGAATTCGGTCGCCGCTTGGTTATTTCACTGGAAATCAAGAACTGGCCTGAACATGGCATGTTCTTCCTCAAAGCGAGCGAGAGTGTGGCGGAAGGCGGAATCCGCAGCGAGGGCCCCGTGGAGGTGGAAAACCTGAGCTGGCATCTGCTCACGCAGATTGGCAAGGCCATGGGGGTGTCCGTTGATCGGGTTGCTTCTGCGGATGAGGGCATCCTGATGATCGAGTTTCCTCGCACCGTCAAACAACTAGAAGGGCTAACTGCGGTGGAGGTTGACGGAGGGGGCGACTCGGCCATGCACAGCGAATCCAGGCCGCTGGCAGGTCACCGCATACTGGTCATCAGCACGGATGACATGCTCAAGTCAACGATCAAGACGATTTGCAAGTCCATGAGACTGATTGTCGACACCGTTCCAACGACGCTTCAGGCCGTGCGGTTTTGCGAGTTGGACATTCCCCATATGATCATTATCGATGAGCGACTTCATGACGATCAACTGGACGAGCTGCGGTCTGACCTGCACAAGATCGACCCGAACCTGCCGTTTCTAGAGATCGCCAACGCCTCAAACACTTTGGAGATGGCAAGCTGGATGAGCGGGAGCATGACGCGCGTAAGCCACGACTCCTTGCGGTCGCAATTACCGTCGATCATGGTGTTTGAGCTTGCCAAAGTGATATGACTGCGGCGCTACAGTTGGGTTGAGGCCACCCGGCTACTTGAGCGAACTGAAGACTTTCTTCAGGATTTCGCTGCCGGTTCCAACGGGGTCCTGCCGGATCTTTTTTTCTTCGTCCCCAATGACGATGTACAGCCCGTCAAGCGTTTTGCCAGTGACGTATTGCTGGATGTTGGCGTCCTCCCTTTTAATTAAGCCAACTTCTGCCGCCTTGGCAGCAACCTTGTTGTATTTGTCAGCGAGACCCACCTTTTCGGTTGCTGTCGTGACTACCGGCAGGAACTTCACAGCTAACGGAGCGCGAGTCTTCTCCGCGAAGAATGAAGTGACGGATGTGTCACCGCCACCGAGGATTTTTTTGGCGTCACTGACGCTCATGGACTTTACGGCGTTGATGAGCAAGTCCTTTCCCATAGGCACAGCTGTTTCCGCAGCACGGTTCATCGCCGTAACCAGTTCATCAACACGCTTGCCCTGGCCAAACGTTTTCAGGAGCTTGCCCGCATCTTCCAGAAAACCAGGAAGGGGAATTCGAACTTTTGCGTTCTGCAGGAATCCATCAGGTCTGCCTAGCACGCCGATGGCCGCCAGCGCGCCTTTTTCAAGGGCGGTCTTCAAACCTTGGGAGGCGTCTCCCTCAGTCAAATCCTTGAGGGAAACCGCACGGGCGTGTTGATAGGTGGCGAGCAACAGCAGACCAATGGCTGCGCTGGTGGAAGAATTAAACTGGCGGCGGTTCATGATGTTCCCTTTCTTGACTGACGGCGAAGTTTGCAGGCCTACGCGTATGCAACGGAGTGATTATGCGAATTTTTTATGTTGCCGCAATTACAGCGGCTCTGGCGATTGCCGGCGGCGTCTATCTATCCAGCGTGGATCACCTTGCGCCGCAGACCACGTTCGTATTGCTTGACGGCACTAAAAAGACAACAGCCGACCTCATAGGCAAGGTGGCGCTTGTCAACTTCTGGGCAACAAGTTGTGTCACCTGCATCAGCGAAATGCCAAAGATGATTGCCACCTACAGCAAGTACAAGGACCGCGGTTACGACACGCTGGCCGTGGCGATGAGCTACGACCCACCTAGTTACGTCGTCAATTACGCGGAAACGCGAAAACTACCGTTCAAGGTGGCCATCGACAACACCGGCGCTGTCGCAAAGGCGTGGGGAGACGTCCAGCTGACGCCCACTACCTATCTGGTTAACAAACGGGGGGAAATTGTCAAGCGCTTCGTCGGCGAGCCTGATTTCGCCGAACTGCATTTATTGATAGAAAAACTGCTGGTACAAATGTGAACACTTGCATCAACGAAAAGCCGGCGCTTGGCAGTCGGCTTTTTGATGACCTGACATGCGCCAAACGCTTCACTACGTTCCACCCACGAGCCGTGATGTTGCACCGTAAAGCAATCCCGTCGCAGTTTGCGAGTAATCATCCTGGGGCGTCGCTCAAGCAGTTGATTCCGCCTGCTTAAGCAATGTAGCGGCGTCGCTCACTTCAAATTTTCCTGGCGCTTCCACGTTCAAAGTCTCAATCTTGCCATTCTTGACAAGCATTGAATACCGGTTGCTGCGCAATCCC
>JACMQX010000145.1 GCA_014376765.1 Ramlibacter sp.
GACAACTACTGGGCCGGCACCTTTTGGAAAGAGCCTTACTTCCGTGCCGACTACGACTACGAGGACTACGCCCCTGCTTACTGCGTCGGCTACAGCGGTTTCTCCCAGTACGGCGGCAGATTCGAGGAGGCCGAGAAGTCCCTGTGCGCCAACTTCGTTCGCATCAAGGGCGATTCGCGCCTGACCTGGGAAGATGCGATCGAGCCGATCCGCTGCGCCTGGGCGCGCCGGGAAGCGGCCGATGCACGGTCCCGTGCAGGCTGAGCTCGATGGGTTGCTCCAACGCGTGACGAAAAGTTGCTCCATGGAACCGGACAGGGAGCAGCATTCATGTTTCGAGGATGCGTGGCCGAGGCCTTCGCGGGACAACACGCGGCCAGCCCATGAAAGTCGCGACCTTTAACGTCAACAGCATCAACAGCCGGCCGCCGCGGCCGCGAACATGCTGGCGCTGCCACGGAACGTGTGGCGTGGAGACGGGTCCAGCAGGACCGGCAAGGGCAGTGCGTTGTCCGAGCTACGGGCACTGTCTGTTCACCGTCGTTCCTTCAGGCCCCGGTGTTCTTTGCGGCAGACCGTGCTTCCAGTTCGCGCACCAGCGCGCGCGCCTCATCGCCTTCGGGGATAGGCTTGCCGCTGTCGCGCCATTGCACGGCGGCCTTGAAGCCTTCGGCCTGCGCATAGCGGCGGAACCACAGCCCTTCCGGGTTGTGGCGCGTGATGCCGTCGAACACGGTAGCCATCTGCTGGCTCTGCTCCAGCCCCATCGCGAGCAGCACCTGGTTCACCACCATCTTGTGCATTGCGAGGTGGCCGCGGGGCACGCCGGCGATGCGGCTGGCCAGCTTCATCGTCGCGGCTTCGAGCTGGTTGGCCGGCACGGCCTCGTTGGCCAGGCCCCAGTCGGCGGCGGTGCGACCGTCGATGGTGTCGCCGGTGAACATCAGCTGCTTGGCCCGCGTCGGGCCGAGCCGGTAGGTCCACATCGCGGTGGTGGGGCAGCCCCAGACCCGGGTCGGCATGTAGCCGATCCGCGCGTCGTCGGCCATCACGAGCAGATCGCAGCACAGCGCGATGTCGCTGCCGCCGGCGGCAGCGTAGCCGTGGACCTTGGCGATGGTTGGCTTGGGGCTGCGCCACAGAGTCATGAAGTCATCGGTGTTGCGTTTCATGAAGGCGTAGTCCTCCATCGGGTCCCAGGGCTGGCGCTCCTGCTGGCAGGGGTGGTCGATTTCGCCTTCGCCAAACTGCGTCAGGTCGTAGCCGCCGCAAAACCCCTTGCCCGCGCCTTCGACGACGATGACGTGAATTGCATGTTCGGCGTTGGCCCAGTCGACGGCGGCCCGCAGCTCGCGCGGTGTCGCGTCGTTGATCGCGTTCAGTTTTTCTGGACGGTTGAGCAATAGGCGGGCGATGCGCGGGTTGCCTGGGTCCGGTTCGATCCGCAGTGTGGTGAAGGCGGGCATGAAGTCTCCTCGGTTGTGCGGCGGCCAGTTTATCGGGGGCGGTCCTACAGCCAATGTGCCCCCAGGCGCCTACAGTGCATGCATGGGCCGCAAAGAGGAACTTTTATGAGCAATACCAGCATCGGCCGGGGCCCCGCCTCCGGCGGCAACGAAAACCACGACGGCGATCCGCGCCACACGACCATGGGCGAGGCCGTGCAGCAGGAGCGGCCCGCCGGCAATGAAGTGCTGGAGGAAGCGAAC
>JACMQX010000146.1 GCA_014376765.1 Ramlibacter sp.
CGTTGCTCCGTCCACTCAGGCTGGAAACGGTCGACCAGCGCAAACATCAGCTCCCGCGCCTTGGCTGAATGGTCGCCGCCAAAGTTGCAGACGTACACGTCCAGCGTCACCGCCTTCTGCTCGGGCCAGGTGTGCACGCACAGATGCGACTCGGCCAGCAGCACCGTGGCCGTGACGCCGCCGGGGCCCTTGTCGGTGGCGGGAAAGGTATGAAAAAGCTGGTTGACGGGCTGCAGGCCCACGGCAATGACGGCTTTGACGCACCACTCGCCCAGGGTCACGGCATCGGTCAGCCAGGAGGGGTCGCAGCGGCAGCGGTGGAGATCGGCTGTTAGGTGGAGGCCTTGCATTGGCCCGACTTTATTCCATCTGGCCGTGGCGTCACTTCAGGCCGTACCAGGCACTTGCACCCTTTAAATGGACTCTCATCAAGTGCTTCACCATTTCGACACCCAATTACACCCAATCGATTCAAGGGCGCTTCAAGTCTGCTCGCTGCCTGCCCCAAGTAAAATAGCCGCTCCCCCTACGTTTCCCTTCCCCCCGGAGCAGCCTACATGGCCAACACCCACCTGATGGCGAATGCGATCCGCGCGCTCGCCATGGACGCCGTTCAACAAGCCAACTCCGGACACCCCGGCGCCCCGATGGGCATGGCCGACATGGCCGTGGCCCTCTGGGGCCACCACCTCAAGCACAGCCCCCATAACCCGCACTGGTTTGACCGTGACCGCTTCGTGCTGTCCAACGGCCATGCGTCGATGCTGATTTACTCGGTGCTGCACCTCACCGGCTACAAGCTGCCCATCAGCGAAATCAAGAACTTCCGCCAGCTGCACAGCAAGACGCCAGGCCACCCGGAAGTTGGCTACACGCCCGGCGTGGAAACCACCACCGGCCCGCTGGGTCAGGGCCTGGCCAACGCCGTGGGCATGGCCCTGTCTGAAAAGCTGCTGGCCGGCGAGTTCAACCGCGACGGCCATGAGGTCGTCAACCACAACACCTATGTGTTCCTGGGCGACGGCTGCCTGATGGAGGGCATCAGCCATGAGGCAGCAGCGCTGGCCGGCGCCTGGAAGCTGAACAAGCTGATCGCGCTGTATGACGACAACGGCATTTCCATTGACGGCCAGGTCGCGCCCTGGTTCATCGACAACACCGCCGTACGTTTTGCCGCCTACGGCTGGAACGTGATCGGCCCGATCGACGGCCATGACGCAGACGCCGTGGACCGCGCCATTGCCGACGCCAAAAACAGTGCCGACAAGCCTACGTTCATCCTGTGCAAGACCCGCATTGGCGAGGGCAGCCCGAACCGCGTCAACACCTCAAAGGCTCATGGCGAGCCGCTGGGCGCCGAAGAAATCAAGCTCACGCGCGAAGCCCTGCACTGGCCCCATGCGCCCTTCGAGATTCCCAAGGAGGCCTACGACGCCTGGGACGCCAAAGCCAAGGGCCTGTCAGCAGAGACAGCGTGGGACGCCAGATTCGCCGCCTACAAGGCAGCGCACCCAGCGCTGGCCAAAGAGTTCACCCGCCGCATGAAGGGCGAGCTGCCCAAGAATTTTCACCAGACCGCCGTGGACACCGTGCTGTCGGCCCACGACAAGGCCGAGACCGTAGCCTCACGCAAGGCTTCGCAGATTGCGCTGGAGTTTTTCACGGCAGCGCTGCCCGAGATGCTGGGCGGCTCTGCCGACCTCACCGGCTCGAACCTCACCAACACCAAGGCGACACCTGCGCTGCGCTTCAACCTGGCGGGCGATGTCGTCAAGACCCCTGAAGGCCTGGCGGGCCGGCATATCAACTACGGCGTGCGCGAGTTCGGCATGGCCGCCATCATGAATGGCATCACGCTGCATGGCGGCTTCATCCCCTACGGCGGCACCTTCCTTACTTTCAGTGACTACAGCCGCAACGCCATCCGCATGGCTGCGCTCATGAAGCAGCGCGTGATCCACGTGTTCACCCACGACTCCATTGGCCTCGGTGAAGACGGCCCCACGCACCAGTCGATCGAGCACGCAGCCAGCCTGCGTCTGATCCCTAACCTGGACGTCTGGCGCCCGGGCGACACAGCAGAGACCGCCGTGGCCTGGGCCGTTGCGCTGCAGAACCAGACCCGCCCGACGGCGCTGCTGCTCAGCCGCCAGAACCTGCCCTACGCGCCCAAGGCGGAGGTGGGCGTTTTGGGCGACATCAGCCGCGGCGCCTATGTGCTGGCCGAGCCGGCCCGCGTTGGCCTGAACAAAAAGGCCCAAGCCGTGATCATCGCCACCGGCTCCGAAGTGCAACTGGCCATGAAGGCGCAGGAACTGCTGGCGGCCAGGAAGATTGCCGTGCGCGTGGTCTCCATGCCCAGCACCACCACCTTCGACCGGCAAGATCTTGCGTGGAAGAACGAGGTCCTGCCCGCAGGAATCCCCCGCATTGCGGTTGAGATGGGCGCCACAGACGGGTGGTGGAAGTACGGCTGCGCCGCAGTGGTCGGCCTGGATGCCTACGGCGAGTCGGCGCCCGCACCGGTTCTGTTCAAGCACTTCGGCTTCACGATAGAGAACGTCGCTGACACGGTGCAGGCCGCGTTGGCCAAAAAGCGCTGATCGAATTCAAAGTTTTAATCATCCCTGGAGCTACCTACCCATGACCATCAAGATTGGCATCAACGGCTTCGGCCGCATCGGGCGTAACGTCCTGCGCTCGGCTGTGCAGAACTTTCATGACATCGAGATCGTCGGCATCAACGACCTGCTTGAGCCGGAATACCTGGCCTACATGCTGCAATACGACAGCGTGCACGGCCGCTTTGAAGGAAGCATCGCGGTTGACGGCAATACCCTCCACGTCAACGGCAAGAAGATTCGCCTCACGCAGGAGCGCGACCCCGCCAATCTGAAGTGGAACGAAGTCGGCGCCGACATCGTCATTGAATCCACCGGCCTGTTCCTGGACAAGGAAGGCGCGGGCAAGCACCTGACGGCAGGCGCCAAAAAGGTCATCATCTCGGCCCCGTCCAAGGACGACACGCCGATGTTTGTCTTTGGCGTGAACGACAAAACCTACAAGGGCGAAGCCATCATTTCCAACGCCTCCTGCACCACCAACTGCCTTGCCCCGCTGGCCAAGGTGATGAACGACAAGTGGGGCATCAAGCGGGGCCTGATGACCACGGTGCACGCGGCCACGGCCACGCAAAAAACGGTGGACGGCCCAAGCAACAAGGACTGGCGCGGCGGGCGCGGGATTCTGGAAAACATCATCCCCAGCAGCACCGGCGCGGCCAAGGCAGTGGGCGTGGTCATTCCCGAACTCAACAAGAAGCTCACCGGCATGTCGTTCCGCGTGCCGACCTCCGACGTGTCGGTGGTGGACCTCACCTGCGAGCTGAACAAGGAGGCCACGCTCAAGGAAATTTGCGCCGAGATGAAAGCGCAAAGCGAGGGCGCCCTGAAGGGCATCCTGGGCTACACCGAAGACAAGGTGGTTGCCACCGACTTCCGCGGTGACACTCGCACGTCCATATTTGATGCGGACGCTTCGATCGCGCTCGACTCTACCTTCGTCAAGCTGGTGAGCTGGTATGACAACGAATGGGGCTACTCCAACAAGTGCCTGGAGATGGTTCGGGTGGTTGCGAAGTAAGCAGCCCCGCAGCCGGGTAAAAAAGCGCCTTTGTGGCGCTTTTTTACGTCTTGTCGCGAGTTGTTAATCGCTGATTTGAAGCACGGCTGATTTATAGTTTGGCCCTGTCTAAAAAGAAGTACAAGAAACGAGGCTAACCGTGTGGACCATCAACGATTCAAGGTGTGGCTGACCCAGAAGAGCTGGGCGCAAAGTGTCAGGTATTGCAAGGTGGTCGCGCTGCTGATGCTGCCGGTGGCGCTGGTGCTGGATGTGCCGCTGCTGCTGGACAGCGCGCAGGCTGAAAAGGCGCACGTCGCCTG
This sequence comes from Ramlibacter sp., assembly GCA_014376765.1. Taxonomy (GTDB): domain Bacteria; phylum Pseudomonadota; class Gammaproteobacteria; order Burkholderiales; family Burkholderiaceae_C; genus JACMQX01. The sequence continues at coordinate 3,945 of JACMQX010000146.1, forward strand.
GCTCATAGGCTGGCAACTCGCGGTGGAGCTGACCTGCATTGCGGTGATTCTTGCAGACCGTTTTGTGCCGAGGATCAGCTACCGCGAAGCGCCCTTGTATCTCTTTTGCGCCGCCTTCATGGTGCTCACCACCTGGGCCGGCTTACGCGGCATGCTCATCAGTCGCAGCGGGCTGATCTTCCATGCGGCAGGATGCACCTTCATCGCCGCAGTGATCTGCACCGCGCGTCCGATCAGGCGGCCGATGTATGCGCTCAGCCTGCTGGCCCTTGCAGGGGCTGCCTGGCTGAGCCTGCCTGAGCTGAACGACGTGGTCACCGCCCTGGTGGCGCCGTTTTGCGTGACGGTGCTGTGCATGGAAATAGACAAGGTCACCCATGCACGGCAGGTAGAGCTTTTCACGGAAATGCGCAAGGTCGAGATTGAATGCGCCCGCGCGGACAAGGTGCTGTACAACGTGCTGCCCACCAGCATTGCCGACGAGCTCAAGCGCGATGACCGGGTCAACGCGCAGAAGTTCGAGAACATGGGCGTGCTTTTTGCCGACATCGTGGGCTTCACCAACTTCTCGCGCCTGCTGCCGCCCGATGCACTGGTGCTGGTGCTCAACCAGATCTTCTCGGCCTTTGATGAACTGGTGGAGCGCTATGGCCTGGAGAAAATCAAGACCATTGGTGACGCTTACATGGTCGTGTCACACCGGTGCATTGAGTCCATGGGCGATCTTGCGCTGGAGATGGTGCAGGCCATGGAACGCTACAACCGCGAGAACGGCACCAGCCTGGGCATGCGCATTGGCATGCATGCGGGCCCGGCGGTGGCAGGCGTCATTGGCGTGAAGCGCTTTCTGTACGACGTGTGGGGCGACACCGTCAACCTGGCCAGCCGCATGGAGTCCACCGGCGCGCCAGGCGCCATCCACGTGACGGAAGCGGTCTACCAGCAGACGCGCCATCGTTTTGAATTTGAAGCACGCGAGCCGGTGGAGATTCGCGGGCGCGGCACAATATCAAGCTACTGGCTGCGCGGGCCGGCCAGTGCCCGGGCTCAAGACGCGATTTGATCAGCCGTTTCCCTGCGTCCACCCGGATGCAGCGCAAAGCGGGCTGGCTCCCCGCCGTGCACCGGCGCGCTGTCTGCCCAGGGCCAGCCGCCGAACTGCGTGCTGCGGTAGTCCTGTATGGCCTGCGTGATCTCGGCCTGCGTGTTCATCACAAACGGGCCGTACTGCGCCACCGGCTCATTGATAGGCTGGCCTTGTAGCATGAGGAATTCAGATTCCGCATCACCGTTGACGATCTCTGCCGGCATATCAGCGCGCACTTCAATCGCGCTGGACACATCAACCAGTTGCCCGCCCAGCGTCACTGACGCACCCTTGAAGAAGTACAACATACGCCGCGTGCCCTGGCCCTTGGCGGCGGGCAGCGTCCAGCGCGCACCGGGCGCCATGCGCAAGGTCCAGATCGCCACATCGGCGTCTTTCTGCGCGGCCCACGAGTCGGGCGGAGGCGGCAGGGGCGCAGCGGCGCCTTCGGGCGCGCCGGCGACCACTGACACATGGGTCGTACGGCCCGCATCGTCAGCCACCTCAAGTTTGGGGATGTTCTGGCCCCAGAACATGGTGAAGTGCGCCGGCACCATCTTGTTGCGGGCGGGCAGGTTCAGCCAGATCTGGAACAACTCCAGCGGGTTGGGCGCACCGGTGTCCAGCAGCGGGAACATTTCCGAATGCACCACGCCGCCGCCGGCCGTGAGCCATTGCGCATCGCCCTGGCCAAAGCGCGCGGTGGCGCCCAGCGAGTCGGAATGGTCGATCAGCCCCTTGCGCACCACGGTGACGGTTTCAAAGCCCCGGTGCGGGTGGGCGGGAAAGCCCGGGACCGCATCGCCGTGGTACATGCTCCAGCCGTCCTTGCCGCTGAAGTCCTGGCCGATGTCGCGGCCGGCCAGCGTTCCCACCGGCCCCATGCGGCCGTTACCGGCGGGGTAGGCGTCGTCGTGATAGGCGCAGAACAGGAACGGATCAACGGTCTTCCATAAGAAACCCAGCGGGCTGATCGACAGCACGGGACTTGTCATGACCCAGCCTTCAGTGGTGATGACCGTGCGCTCCGTGCACGTGGCGGTGCTGAATCTCTTCAGCCGTGGCGGCACGCACGCCCGTGACCTTCAGGCCAAAGCGCAGTTCGCGCCCGGCCAGCGGGTGGTTGCCGTCCAGCAGCACGGTGTCGCCCTTGATTTTCATCACGGTGAAGACCTGCTCGGAGCCGTCTTCATTACGTCCCTGCAACTGGCCGCCGACCTTGATGCCCGGCGGGAATTCCAACTTGGGAATGCTGCGTGCCAGCGATTCGTCGCGCAGTCCGAACGCGTCGGCCGGCTGCAGGTGCAGCGTGACCTCATAACCCGCCATGCGCCCGTCCAGCGCGGCCTCGATTTTGGGCAGGGTGTTGGCGTAACCGCCATGCAGATAGACCATCGGCTCGCGGCTTTCCTCGATGAGTTTGCCCTTGGCATCAGCGACTTTGTAGCGCAGGGTGACGACGGTGTCTTTTTCGATTTTCATGGGCGGATTTTGCCCTGTTACATGCACCCATTACAGTCTGGGGTTCCTGTTTCCTCGTACCGCCAGATGACCGCCACCCAATCCCCCCCAGTTTCCGCGACCGATGCCACCCCTGCCAAGGAGCGCACCGGCCGCCGCAATGGCAGGCCGCAGCAGCCGCGCAAGCCGCAGCCGGCCGCCGCCCGGCGCGAGCCCAACCCGGTGCTCGAACGCCTGTTCGAGCTGTACCCCAGCATGTTTGGCGCCCGTTTCCTGCCGCTCAAGCTGGGCGTCTACCAGGAACTGCTGGCGCTGCATGGCGAGGAGTTCAAGAAAGAGGATCTCAAGCTGGCCCTGGGCCTGCATGCCCGCTCGACCCGCTACCTGGAAAGCGTGGCCAACGGTAGCAAGCGCCACAACCTGCAGGGCGAGCCGGTAGAAGACCTGTCGCCCGAGCACATCCACCATGCCATCCTGGAAGTCCACCGCCGCCGCCAGGCGCGCTCCAAGGACGATTTGCGTCCCGCGCTGGTGGCGCGCATGGCGGGTGCGGTAGAGGCCTCGGGCCTGGGCCGGGAGAGCTGGGACGAGCGCGTCGGCGCGACCGATGAACTGTCCGTCAGCGTGCTGGACGAAGCCTTTGCCATGCTGGCCGAGCGCACCGCCCGGCGCGAGGCGCTCAAGCGCGCCTTTGAGGCCAGCGGCCGCACGGTGGCCGAGTTTGCCGAGATGTACGGGATGGACGTGGCCGACGTCCAGCGGGCCCTGGCGCAGCCCGCCTGACCCTCGCGCGAGCGCCCCTGCCCGCGCGCTTCATCCCTGCCCCTGCGCAGCAAGTTCAGGTACGTACCGCAGGTAAAGAAGCCCGCGCTCAGCCTGCCTGCAGGCGGCGCATGCTACAACGCCGGATGAGTCGTTTTATGTTGTCCCTCATGCTTGCCGGCATGCTTGGCATGGGCGCGTTGCAGGGCGCGCAGGCACAAGCACAGCTTCCGACCGCCCAGGTCCCGTCCGGCGCGCCTGTGGCCAGGGGCCTGATCGTCAAACTCAAGGAACCGCAAGCCGGTGACCCGACGTCGGCCCAGCGTGAGCGGCCGCAACGTCTTCAGGAGCGGCTTGCTGCTGTGGCCCAGGACGCCGGCATGTTCATGCGCGGCCAGGCCGCCATCGGCGGCGGCCACCACCTCATGCGCTTTGCCCGGCCGCTGGAAGGGCGCGCTGTGGACGACGCCTTGCGGCGTTTGCGCCTGCACCCCGATGTAGCCTGGGTCGAGCCCGATGTGCTGATGAAGCTTGCGCAGGTCGCGCCCAATACCGCGCCCAACGATCCCGACTATGCGGCCGGCCTGCAGGACCACTTGAAGGGCCCTGCCATTTATCCCGGCGGTATCAACCTGCCCCCGGCCTGGAACCGCACTACTGGTGGCGTCAATGCCACCGTCGCGGTGCTGGACACGGGCGTACGCTTCAGTCACCCGGACCTGGCAGGCCGCGTACTGCCCGGCTATGACTTCGTCAGCGAAGTGGAATACGGCAACGACGGCGATGGCCGCGACGCGGACGCCAGCGACCCGGGCGACTGGGTCTCTACAAGCGACCGCACCACGCAGCGTGCGTTGTATGGCGCCTGCCTCCGGTCCGACAGCACCTGGCACGGCACTTTCATTGCGGGCCAGCTCTCGGCCCTGACCAACAACGGCGTTGGCGTGGCCGGCATCAACTGGAGCAACAAGGTGCTGCCGGTGCGTGTGTCCGGCAAGTGCGGCGCCTTCCTGAGCGACATCCTGGACGGCATGCGCTGGGCTGCAGGCCTCACCGTGGCCGGCGCGCCGGCCAACCCCAACCCTGCACGCATCATCAACCTCAGCTTTGGCGGCGACGTGGCCTGCACCGCCAGCTACCAGGACATCATCAATGAAGTCACTGCGGCAGGCGCGCTGGTGGTGGTGGCGGCCGGCAATGACAACCTGAGCCCCAAGCGGCCAGCCGACTGCAAGAATGTGTTGACCGTGGGCGCCGTGCAGCGCAACGGGCTCAAGACCGACTACTCCAGCTTCGGCCTGGCCGTGGGCATCATGGCGCCGGGTGGCACGGGCGTGGCCACCGCCACCGCCACCACCAATATCTATTCCACCGGAAATGACGGCGCGACCTCGCCCGGCAACAACGTCTACAGCTACAAGGTGGGCACCAGCTTTTCAACGCCTCTGGCCGCAGGCGTTGCGTCACTCATGCTGGCCCTCAACCCCGCACTCACGCCAGCGGAGCTGACGCAGCGCTTGCGTGCGTCGGTCCGGCCGCACGTGTTCCTGGCCGGCAGCCCGAGCTGCGGCCCGCGCGTCAACGTGCCGTGCAACTGCACCACCTCGACCTGCGGCGCCGGCCTGCTCGATGCAGACGGCGCGGTACTGGCCGCACTGGCCCCGGTGGCGCTGTTTGCCGGCGTGGTCGGCCCGGTGGCTGGCTCCACCATTTCACTGGACGGCCGCGCGAGTGCCGCCTCCACCGGCTCGGCACTCGTGTCGTACCTGTGGACGCAGGTTGCGGGCAGCACCGTCATCATCCAGAACCCCGCCAGTGCCGTGGCCAGCGTGGCCCTTCCAGCGGCGGCGGGCAACTTCCAGTTCAAGCTGGTGGTGACTGACAACGCGGGGCGGCAGGGTGAACAGGTGCTCAGCGTGACCTCCTTTACGGCTGAAGCTGCTGCCGCCGCGGCCGCCACGTCGGCTGCTGCAGGGGGCGGTACCGCAGCAAGTGGCGGCGGGGGTGGCGGCGGCTCCATGGGCTGGCTGTGGGGAGCGGGCCTCTGGCTGGTGGCCTTGGCCGCGTGGCGCCGGCGACGCGGGTTGGCTGCCTTGCAGCCCTGACCGCGCTACTTCGCCACGCAAGTCACCACACCCGTGGCCTTGAAGGCGCTGTGGGCGGCGGTGGGGTTGCCGGCTGCGCCCACGCCGGTGTCGTACTGGTAGGGCTCGGACTTCACCGCCGGGTGCCGCGCCATGCCCGGCGCGCAAAGCTTCGTAGCGCGGGCCTCGAAAGCCCGCAGCACCTGTGAAGCCTCATGCACTTCAGCGCCGTAGGCCGTGAGCCGGTATTCAGCCGGGCCGGTCTGCACCACCTCGTCGCGGATTTGGGTGTTGTCCAGCTTGCCGGGTGCGCTGGTCGAGGCGCAGCCCGCGAGCATGAGCAGGAAGAGGGGTGTGCAGAGGCGGGAAAGTTGATTCATGGGGCTCATCCTAGCCGCAGTGCCATCACGCCTGCGACGATGGTGAAGACGCCCACCATACGCCTGGGTGTGAAGGCTTCTTTCAGAAACCAGGCACCCAGCAGCGCCGCAAACAGCACCGAGGTTTCGCGCAGCGCGGCCACACTGGCCACGGGTGCGCGCGTCATCGCCCACAGCGCGATGCCATAGGAGCCAAACGACGCCAGCGCCCCGGCCAGCGCCACAGGCCAGCGGCGCCGCGCATAGGGCCAGGCCACAGCACGCCCGCGCCTGGCCAGCACGATGAGGCCGAAAGGCCAGCCGTCGAGCAGGAACAGCGTGGCCACGTACTGCGCCGTATTGCCCGAGATGCGCACACCCAGCCCGTCCACCACGGTGTAGATCGCAATGACCACCGCATTGCACAGCGCAAAGGCCACCGCCCTGGGGCTGTCCGTTGCATGGCGCGACAGGCCCAGCACCAGCACACCGCAGGTGATGCCCAGCACGCCGGCCCAGGCCAGTGGAGTGAGCACCTCGCCCAGCGTGAAGGCCGCTGACAGCGCCACCAAAAGCGGCGCGACGCCGCGCATCAGCGGATAGGTCAGGCCCAGGTCGCCATCACGGTACGCCTCGGTCAGCGCAATGTAGTAGCCAATGTGGACTGTGAGCGAGACCGCGATGTAGGGCCAGGCGGCAGGCGGCGGAAAGCCCACGACCATGACCAGTGGTATTGCAACCACCGAGCCCAGTACATGGATAAGCGCTGTGTCCATGGCCTTGTCCTCGCTGGACTTGACCAGGGCGTTCCAGCTTGCATGCAGCATCGCGCCGACCAGCACGGCGCAGACGATGGGCCAGGTCAGCGACAAAGCGCGCCGCGCTGGGCCCGCGCGATGAAGTGGGACAGTGGTGGTGTTCTGCGGCCTGCGTCCTTGGCGAGGTCGTCCCAAATGCGCAACTGCACGGCGGCAGCTGCACCCGGTTGGGCATTGAAGGCTTGCGCCTGCATCTCGCTGAAGATGCCGCCCTGCAGCACGAGTGAGCGCCTGGAGTCGTCCGACAGTTGGGTGAAGTAGCCTGGCCGTGTTGCGCACAAGTAGCGCTTGGCATCGACATGCAGCTTGATCGCATCAATCACCGCATCGGTGACGAGGCCCCGCAGGAATGGCAAGGCGCGGTACTGATGGACATCGTCGATGCCATGCACCGAAGGCGACTCGCCCAGGTCGTGCAGCAAATGGCCCAGGTCGTGCAGCAGGGCGGCGGTGACCAGCTCGTCATCGGCGCCGTCGGCCTCGGCGAGCGCGGCCGACTGCAGCGCATGCTCCAGTTGCGTGACGGGCTCGCCCGAATACTGCTCTGCGCCACGCTCGGCAAAAAGTTGTTCGATGTCGGCAAAGCTCAGAGCCATGGCAGCGAGTAGGTCTTCAGATTGGTGAAACTCTTCATGGCTTCCTGCACGCCTTCCTTGTAGCCCAGCCCCGAGTCCTTGATGCCGCCAAACGGCGTCAGCTCCAGCCGGTAACCCGGCACCTCACGCACATTCACGCTGCCCACCTGCAGCTGGTTGATGAAGCGGGTGATGTAGTCCAGCCGGTTGGTGCACACCGAACTGGACAAGCCATAGGCGGTGCCATTGGAAATGCGGATCGCCTCGTCAATGTTCCTGAAGCGGATGATGGGCGAGACCGGCCCGAAGGTCTCCTCGCGCGCCACCACCATCTGCGGGTCCACCCGGTCGAGCACGGTGGGCGCATACAGGGCGCCGCGGCGCCCGTTGCCGGTGAGCAGTGCGGCGCCCTGGGCCACCGCCTCATTGACACGTGACTCAAACAATTGCGCGGCGGCCTCATCGATCACGGTGCCCATGTCGCTGGCCGGGTCCATCGGGTCGCCGTGCGTCCAGGCCCTGGTCTTGTTCACCACCAGCGAGACAAACTCGTCAGCCACCGAGTCCTGCACCAGCAGGCGCTTGATGGCCGTGCAGCGCTGCCCCGAATTCTTGTAAGAGCCCTGCACGGCGAGGGTGGACGCTTCATCCAGGTCGGCGTCCTCCATCACGATGATGGGGTCGTTGCCGCCCAGCTCCAGCACGATGCGCCGGTAGCCGGCCCGCGAGGCAATGTACTTGCCGATGGCCACGCCGCCCGTGAAGGTGACCAGGTCCGCATGTTCGTTTGTGATCAGTTCATCGGCAATCTCGCGCGGGTCGCCTGTCAGCACGCTCAGCATCTCCGGCGGCAGGCCGGCTTCATACAGGATGTCGGCAAACAAAATGGCCGAGAAGGGCACTTTTTCCGAGGGCTTGAGCACCATGCGGTTGTTGGTGGCAATGCTGGGCACCACCTTGTGCGCCACCTGGTTCATCGGGTGGTTGAACGGGGTGATGGCGCTGATCACGCCCAGGAGCGGCGAGCGCTGCGTGTAGACCTTGCGCTTCTTGCCGTGGTGCGTGAGGTCGCAGCTGAAAATCTGTCCGTCGTCCTTGAGCACCTCATTGGCGCCGAACAAAAGGACGTCGCTCACGCGTCCGGCTTCGTAGAGCGAATCCTTCAGGCACAGGCCCGATTCGGCGGTGATGAGGCGGGCAATTTCATCCACCCGGTTGCTGATGAGCGCTGCCGCCTTGTTCAGGATGGCGGCGCGTTCGTAGCGCGTGAGCGTGGGCTGGTAGTGGTGCGCGGTGGCGAAGGTTTGTTTCACCTCTTCGAGCGTGGCCTTGGGGACGGTGCCGATCTGCTTGCCTGTGTAGGGGTTGAGCACCTCGATGGCGCTGTGGCCCGTGCGCTCGGCCCCGACCTTGCGTCCGGCCAGCCGCATGGCGTTCAAATGATGGTCGAGGATGTACTGCGCGATGCTCATGCTGCTGTCACTGCGCGTAGTTCAACGCCAGGTCAAAGGCGTCGAAGTTGCGCAGGCGTTTGGACGCACTGAGCCCAGGCAATTTGCGGTTGACGATCAGCGGGACGCGTTGTTCGCTGATTCCGCCGTGGGAGCGCAGCGGTGCATCAAGCCCGCTCAGGTCATGGCGTGAGGCTGAAGTGCCAATCACGGTGAAACGCCCTGACACGGCCACGATGTCGCCAATCCGGTCAGCAGGCAGCTCGAACCGCTCGGCCGCCTCGGCCCGTGTGAGCACCGTCTCCAGCCCCTGCAGCGCCTTCAACTTTGCAATCGCCGCGCCCGCATCTTCACCCTCGGGCAAGTACACCGTTGCAAACGATCCAAGCGCGCCGTGGTGGACCACGTAGGGGTCGGTAATCGGCAAGATCACTCTTGCCGTTCCCACCCCCATGGCCGCATCAAACCAGTCCTGCAGATAGATGACGTCGGGCTGGCCGTCCATGCCCACCTTGGCGTTCATACCGTGGTCGGCGGTGAGCACAATGACGCAGCCCATGCCTTCCAGCTGCGCAAGGTAGCTGTCCATCATGGCGTAGAAGGCATTGGCGCCGGCCGTGCCGGGGGCATGCTTGTGCTGCACGTAGTCGGTGGTGGAGAGGTACATCACATCGGGCCGGTGCCTGGCCATGATCTTCACGCCGGCCGCAAACACAAACTCCGACAGGTCCGCGCTGTAAACACTGGGGACTGGCTTGCCGACCAGGCCCAGTACATCGGTGATGCCGTTGTCTGCCATCGTCACCTCGTTGGCTTTCTCGGCCGAAAAGCAGATGCCCTTCATCTTGTGCCCAAGCAGGCGGCGCAATTTGTCCTTGGCGGTGATGACCGCGATCGACATGCCGGCGTCAGCCAGTGTGGCCAGCAGCGTGGGCGCCCGCAGCCACTTGGGGTCGTTCATCATGACCTCGGTGCCGCTGGCCGTGTCGAACAGATAGTTGCCGCAAATGCCGTGGACGCTGGGCGGGGCGCCGGTCACGATGGACAGGTTGTTCGGATTGGTGAAGCTGGGCACCACGCAGTCGGCGATCAGGCCCGAGCCGGTGGCCAGCGTCTGCTTGAGCCAGGGCATCTTGCCGGCGGCCACCGCCTGGCCAAGGTAGTCGGGCTCGCAGCCGTCCACGCAGACCACCACCACAGGCTGGGCGGGCAGCTTGTAGCTGCGGCCATTCACAGTCACTTGCGCAGGCATGTTGGCCATGATGTCAACGGGCTTCACGTTTGAGTTTGTGCTGCACCAGGGAAGGCGCGGCGGCGCGGCTTCGCGTGCTGCGTGCCTGGCGGAGCAGGTCGTTCTCGATGGTGCGCACCTTGCTCTCCATCACATGCGCGAACATGGCCTTGCCGGCCTTGTCAGGGTTACCCGAGGCAATGGCTTTGACAATGTCGCGGTGCTCGCCGGCCGAGATCGGCATCAGCCAGCCATCGGCCAGGTTGAGGCGGCGAAACAGCGACAGCTCCTTGATCAGCTTGCGGTAGATCGCGGTGAGCTTGCGGTTACCCGTCATCTCCACCAGGCGGTCATGGAACTTGAGGTTGAGCAGGTGGTAGTTGTAGGCGTCTTCCGCCTTGACGGTTTTTTCCATCGCGTCCACCAGGCCGCGGATCTCCTTCAGCTGCGCGGCAGTGATGTGGGCGGCCAGCTGCCGGCCCACCAGTTCGTCCATGGCCGCGCGCAAATCGAAAATCTCGACCGCCTCGTCCATCGGAATGTCGCGCACGAAGACGCCGCGGTTTTTTTCGGTACGCACCAGCCCCGCTTCGTCCAGCATGCGGAAGGCCTCGCGCACCGGGCCGCGTGACACGCCCATTTTTTCAGCCAGCGTCGCCTCGATCAGCTTGCTGCCCGGCGCGTATTCGCCGGCCAGGATGGCGCGCTCGATCTCCTGCTGCACCACGGTGGTGAGCGAGCTGTTCTGCAGCAGCGCGATTGTGGGGTGTTGCACGGCATTCATGCGCCTGATTGGAGCATAAACCAGACGATTGTCAACAATCTACAACTGACAATTGACAAGCCTGGGTGGGCGACGTTAAATCACCGCGGGGTGAGTAGGGGTGAACAGGCTGGAGCGAGATTTGCAGTCATCACACCGTCACCAACGGGTCACAGCATTGACACTTTTGCCATCTAAAAGGATACCTGTATGCGTCTTTCCTCGATCGCCAAGTCCCTCGCCCTGATGGCCCTGCTCGCGCTTTCGGCTGCTGCCTCGGCGCAGAAGTCCACGCTGCTGGTCTACACCGCGCTGGAAACCGACCAGCTCAAGGCCTACCAGGAAGGCTTCAACAAGGGCAACCCCGACATCGAGATAAAGTGGGTGCGGGACTCCACCGGCGTCATCACGGCCAAGCTGCTGGCCGAGAAAGCCAACCCCCAGGCCGACGCCGTCATGGGCGTGGCTGCTTCCAGCCTCGCCCTGCTCGACATGCAGGGCATGCTCATTCCTTATGCGCCGCTCAACCTGGACGGCATCATGAGCCAGTACAGGGACAAGAAAAAAGTCCCGGCCTGGTTCGGCATGGACGTCTGGGGCGCCACGGTGTGCTTCAACACGGTGGAGGCGCAGAAGAAGGGCCTGCCCAAGCCCGAGAGCTGGAAGGACATGACCAAGCCCATCTACAAGGGCCAGATCGTCATGCCCAACCCGGCGTCCAGCGGCACCGGTTTCTTTGACGTGACGGCATGGCTGACGCTATGGGGCGACGACAACGGCAAGGGCGGCGGCTGGAAGTACATGGACGCGCTGCACGAGAACATTGCGCAGTACACGCACTCGGGCTCCAAGCCCTGCAACATGGCCGCCTCGGGCGAGTACGTCATGGGCATCTCGTTTGAATACCGGGGCAACACCAACAAGGCCAAGGGCGCGCCGATAGACCTGATCTTTCCCAAGGAAGGGCTGGGCTGGGACCTGGAGGCCTTTGCCATCCACAAGGGCACCAAGAATTTGGCGGCCGCACAGAAGCTGGCCGACTGGGCTTCCAGCAAGGACGCGATGATGTTGTACGGCAAGAACTTCGCCATCACCGCCCAGCCGGGGCTGGCGCCTCCGCTGGCCAATGTGCCCAAGGACTATGAAGCGCGGCTTGTCAAAATGGATTTTGTGAAGACCGCGCAGAGCCGCGAGCGAGTGTTGGCGGAGTGGACCCGGCGTTACAACAGCAAAAGCGAGAAGAGGTAACCCCCGCCGCGTAGCCTGCATGACAGATAACGGCCCTTTCCTTGAACTGCGGCACATCCGCAAAGCCTTCGGCAGTTTCGTCGCGCTGCACGATATCAACCTGCAGATCAGCAAGGGCGAGTTCGTCTGCTTCCTCGGCCCCTCGGGCTGCGGCAAGACCACGCTGCTGCGCATCATTGCCGGGCTGGAGGTGCAGACCTCCGGCCAGGTCCTGCAGGGCGCGCGCGACATCTCGGTACTGCCGCCGGCGTTGCGCGACTATGGCATCGTCTTTCAAAGCTACGCGCTCTTTCCCAACCTGAACGTCGCGGACAACGTGGCCTACGGCCTGGTGAACCGCCGCACGCCCAGAGCCGAGGTCGCGCGGCGCGTGACTGAGCTCGTCAAGCTGGTGGGCTTGCCGGGCAGCGAGTCCAGGTACCCGGGGCAGCTCTCGGGCGGGCAGCAGCAGCGCATCGCGCTGGCCCGTGCGCTGGCCACCGCACCCGGCTTGTTGTTGCTCGACGAGCCACTGTCGGCGCTGGACGCGCTGGAGCGGCTGCGGCTGCGCCAGGAGATTCGCGCCCTGCAACAAAAGCTGGGGGTGACCACCATCATGGTCACCCATGACCAGGAAGAAGCGCTGACCGTGGCCGACCGTATCGTGGTGATGAACCACGGCGTGATCGAGCAGGTGGGCACACCCATGGAGGTGTACCGCGAGGCAGCCACACCGTTCGTTGCGGACTTTGTCGGCAAGGTGAACATGCTGCAGGGCCGCGTGTCGGGTGGCCAGCTGCATGTGGGCGGGCTGCGCATCGCGCACCCGGTTGCAGACGCAGGGCCGGACCGCGATGTGCGGCTCTACCTGCGGCCCGAAGATGTGCTGGCCCGGCCGATTGCCGAGGGAGATGCCCATGTGTTTGACGCCCATATCGAGAAGATCGAATTCCTGGGCTCGTACTGCCATGTCCACGTCAACGCCAAGGCGCTGGGCGCCAACAGGCTCACGGTGTACCTGTCGCTCAACTTCCTGTCGGAGCAGTCGCTTGCGATCGGCTCCACGCTCAGGCTGAGGCTTCTGCCCGAGCGCATCAAGGTCTTCAATCAGGCACAGGGCGGCGGCTGAGATGGCGGCTGTCCTGCCCCTTGCCGATGCAGCGCCCTTGAGGCAGGCGCCGCACTGGAGCGACCGCATCGCCTACCTTGCGCTGGCGGCAGTGGCAGGGGTACTCGCCGCCTTCCTGGCGCTGCCGCTGGCCTCCATCCTGCAAAAGGCGCTGCAGGGAAAGCAGGAAGAGTTCGTCGGGTTCGACAACTTCATCAGCTATGCGCAGACGCCCGCGTTGCTGGAGAGTCTGTGGAACAGCGTGTGGGTGTCCGGCGTTGTCACGCTCATCGCGTTGCCGCTGGCCTTTGGCTTTGCCTATGCGCTCACGCGATCGTGCATGCCCTTCAAGCCGCTGTTTCGCGGGATCACGCTGATCCCGCTGCTAGCGCCTTCCCTGCTCGCTGCCATCTCGCTGATCTACTGGTTTGGCAACCAGGGCGTGCTCAAAGCCTGGATGCAGGGCCTGGGCATTCCGGAGATTTACGGCGCGCCGGGCATCGTGGTGGCGGAATGCTTTGCCGTCTTCCCGCATGCGCTGATGATTCTCGTGACGGCCCTCAGCCTGTCGGACGCGCGGCTGTATGAAGCGGCCGACGCCATGGGCACCAGCGCGTCCCGCAAGTTCTTCACCATCACGCTGCCAGGCGCCAAATACGGGCTGATCTCCGCTGGGCTTGTAACCTTCACGCTGGTGATGACCGACTTCGGCATTCCCAAGGTGATAGGCGGCAACTTCAATGTGCTGGCTACCGACATTTTCAAACTCGTCATTGGCCAGCAGGATTTCTCGCGCGGCTCGGTGGTGGCCATCCTGCTTTTGACCCCGGCCATTCTTACCTTTGCCGTGGACAAGTATGTGAGCAAGCGCCAGACTGCCATGCTCACTGCGCGCGCTGTGCCCTACCGGCCCAAACCCACGCCTGGCTACGACGCTGTCATGACGGCCTGCTGCTGCGCCATTGCCTTGCTGGTGCTGGCGATGCTGGGCATGGCAGTGTTCGCGTCCTTCGCCAGTTTCTGGCCCTACAACCTCACACCCAGCCTGCGCCACTACACCATGGGCCTGGTGGATGCAGAGGTGGGCGTGGGCTTTGTCAACAGCCTCAAGATGGCGGCGGGCACTGCCTTGTTTGGCACCTTGCTGGTGTTTTGCGGTGCCTACCTGGTGGAAAAAACACGGGGCGCCGACGGCCTGCGCGGGATGGTTCGCTTTCTGGCCATGTTGCCGATGGCCGTGCCGGGACTGGTGCTGGGCCTGGGCTACATCTTTTTCTTCAACGAGCCGGGCAATCCGCTCAACTTTTTGTACCACACGATGGCGCTGCTCACGCTGTGCACCATTGTGCACTTCTACACCACGGGCCACCTCACGGCGGTGACGGCGCTGAAGAGCCTGGACGCCGAATTCGAGGCGGTGAGCGCCTCGCTCAAGGTCCCGTTCTACAAGACCTTCTGGCGCGTAACGCTGCCGATCTGCACGCCCGCGCTGGTGGACATTGCGCGGTACTTCTTCATCAACGCGATGACGACGATTTCGGCGGTGGTATTTTTGTATTCGCCGGAGACCAAGGTGGCGTCGATTGCCATTTTGAATCTGGATGAAGCAGGCGAGACGGGTGCGGCTGCTGCCATGGCGGTGTTGATTGGTGTGGCGTCCGCTATCGCGACGCTGTTGTTCATGGGGCTTGCGTGGGTTGTGAACAAGCGGACGCAGGCCTGGAAATCTTGATGCGGCACTGCCTGGCCCGCACCCCAACCCTTTCCCGCAAGCGGGAGAGGGGGCAAGGCACACTTCAGGCGCCCATTCATGGCAGTCATCACCGGTAGCTCACTTCGCAGAAAAATCATGGACAGAGACAAAATCCTTCTCACCCCTGGCCCGTTGACCACCACGCTGCGCACCAAGCTCGCCATGCTCAGGGACTGGGGCTCCTGGGACGCCGACTTCAACGCGGTGACGGCCGGCTTGCGCAAAAGCCTGCTGGACATCGTGCACGGCCACGAGACGCATGTGGTCGTGCCCCTTCAAGGCAGCGGCACCTTCAGCGTGGAGGCGGCCGTGGCCGCCGTCGTCCCCCACGACGGGCATGTGCTGGTGCTGGACAACGGGGCCTACTGCAAGCGTGCCGCCAAGGCCGCGACCCTGATGGGTCGGCGCTGCACCCTGAGCAGCTTTGACGAGGCGGCGCAGGTCTCGCCGGCCACGCTGGATGCGTCGCTCACCGCCGACCCGGGTATCACCCACGTCATCCTGATCCACTGCGAAACGGGTGCCGGCGTGCTCAACCCGCTGCAGGACATATCGGATGTGTGCGCCACGCACGGCAAGGGCCTGATCGTGGACGCGATGAGTTCGTTTGCAGCGCTGGAAATAGATGCCCGCAAGCTCAGGTTCGACGCGCTGGTCGCTGCCAGCGGCAAGTGCCTGGAGGGCGTACCCGGCATGGGCTTTGTCTTCATCCGCAAGGCGATCCTCGCAGGGTGCGAAGGGCGCAGCCAGTCGCTGGCGATGGACCTGTACGAGCAGTACGCCTACATGGAAAAAACCACGCAGTGGCGCTTCACGCCGCCCACCCATGTGGTCGTGGCGCTGGCCGAAGCGGTGGCCCAGTTTGAGGAAGAAGGCGGCCAGCCCGCGCGCCTGGCCCGCTACACCGGCAACTACCGCACGCTGGTGGACGGCATGGCGGCAATTGGCTTCAAGCCCTTTCTGGATCCGGCCATCCAGGCGCCCATCATCGTCACCTTTCACGCGCCGGGTGATCCGAAATACGACTTCAAGACCTTCTACACCGCCGCCCGCGCACGAGGCTTTATCCTGTATCCGGGCAAGCTCACGCAGATTGAGACCTTTCGTGTCGGCTGCATAGGCGCCATCGGCGCCAACGAGATGGCGCAGGCCGTGCAGGCGGTGGCCTTGGCGCTGAAAGACATGGGCATTGCCTCGGGCGCACCGGCGCTTTGAGCTTCACATTCATGAAGGGGACCCAGGGCATGGTCAGCAAATCGAACGCGAAAATTCATCCTGCCATTGCCGCCATCCGGAAGTCCGGCGCGCAAAAGGTCAAGGTCGCGGTAAGCGACATCGACGGGGTGCTGCGCGGCAAGTACCTGCACATCGACAAGTTCCTCGGGACGGCGGAGCCCCACCCCAAGGGCGGCTTTGGATTCTGCGATGTGGTGCTGGGCTGGGACATGATGGACCAGTGCTATGACAACACCACCGTCACCGGCTGGCAGCATGGCTACCCGGACGCGCTGGCCCGGCTGGACCTCAACACCGCGCGCCATGTGCCCTGGGACGACGGCGTACCCTTCTTCCTGGGCGAGTTCGTCAACGCTGACGGCACGCCCCACCCGCTGTGCCCGCGCCAGACCCTGCGCAAGGTGCTCAGGCGTGCAGAGAAGATGGGTTTTCAGGTCATGACGGGCATGGAGTTTGAGTGGTACAACTTTCTGGAGACGCCGCAGAGCTGGGCTGCCAAGAAGGGGGTGATGCCCGAGCCGCTCACGCCCGGCATGTTCGGCTACTCGCTGCTGCGGGTGAACCAGAACCGCGACTACTTCAACGCGCTGATGGACCAGATGCTGGCCTTTGACGTGCCGATTGAGGGCCTGCACACCGAAACCGGGCCGGGTGTTTATGAAGCAGCGATCGGCTTTTCAGAAGCATTGGTGCAGGCCGACCGGGCGATCCTGTTCAAGACCGGTGCCAAGGAAATTGGCGCGCGCTTTGGCATCATGCCCAGCTTCATGGCCAAGCCGCATGCCAACCTGCCGGGCTGCAGCGGGCATATCCACCAGAGCTTGTCGGACGGCAAGAACAACCTGTTCTACGGCGCCAGGTCAGAGCGCAGCATGAGCCCCCTGTTCGAGAGCTATCTGGCCGGGCAGGTGGCCTGCATGATGGATTTCGCGCCCCTGATCTGGCCCACCATCAACAGCTACAAGCGGCTGGTTGATGGCTTCTGGGCGCCGGTCAAGCCGACCTGGGGCGTGGACAACCGCACGGCCAGTTTTCGCGTGATTGCGGGCTCGCCGAAAGCGACGCGGCTGGAAACGCGCTGCCCGGGCGCCGACGTGAATCCCTACCTGGCGATGGCGGCTGTCATTGCTGCGGGTCTGGATGGTGTTGAAAAGGGCTTGAAGCTGACCGCGCCACCCATCACCGGGACGAATGGGGGCGCAGAGAACATCGCCCGGGCGCCGCGCACACTGGGCGAGACCAACAAGGTGTTCCAGCAGTCGGCGATTGCGCGTGACTGGCTGGGCGATGCCTTTGTCGATCATTACGCGGCCACGCGCGACTGGGAGTACCGGCAGTGGCTTGACGCAGTCACCGACTGGGAGATGAAGCGCTACTTCGAAATCATTTGAACGGATGAACCGAGCCCACCATGAGCATCACTGGTTTTTCATTTCCCACCCCCATCAAGTTCGGCGCCGGTGCGCGCAAACTGGTGGGCCCGCATTTGCGCGAGCAAGGCTTCAAGCGCCCGCTCATCGTCACCGACAAGGCGCTGGCCGCATTGCCTGTGATGGCCGAGTTCCTGACGCACCTTCAGGGCCTGGACGTCGCTGTGTTCTCGGGCGTGTTCGGCAACCCGACCTGCCGCCAGGTGATGGACGGGGCGGCTGCCTTTAAGGCGCACCACGCCGACTGCGTGATCGGTTTTGGCGGCGGCGCCGCGCTGGACGTGGCCAAGGTGGTGGGCGTGCCCGCCACGCATGAGGGCGACATTCTTGAATACGTCTGGGACCATCCAAAGGTGCGCCCCATCGACAAACCGCTGCCGTACTTCGTCGCGCTGCCGACGACTTCAGGCACCGGCTCGGAAGTCGGCCGCTCGTCCGTGGTGAGCGAGAACGACACGCACTTGAAGCGCGTGGTCTTCAGCGCAAAGATCCTGGCGAAGGTGGTGTTTGCCGACCCCGAACTCACACTCGGCCTGCCCGCGCATGTGACGGCGGCAACCGGCATGGACGCGCTGACGCACAACATCGAGAGCTACCTCTCGCCGGCCTATCACCCGCTGTGCGACGGCATTGCGCTGGAGGGCACCCGAATCGCGGCGCGGGCGCTTGTTGCTGCGGTGAAGGAGCCCGGCAACCTTCAGGCCCGCAGCGACATGATGATGGCTTCGATGATGGGTGCGATTGCTTTTCAGAAAGACCTGGGTGCGGTGCACTCCTGCGCCCATGCGCTGGGGGCTGTGTGCGATTTGCATCACGGTCTTGCCAATGCACTGATGATTGACACGGTGCTCGCCTGGAACTACGAAGCCGTGCCTGAGAAGTTTGACGAGTTGGCGCACGTGTGCAAGGTGCCAGGGGGTGGCAAGGCTTTCGTGCAGTGGCTGAGGGACTTGAAGCTGAATGTGGGCATCACCGGCACGCTGGCCGGGCACGGTGTGACGGCGGGGCAGATTCCGCGGCTGGTGGAGATCGCGGTGGCGGACATCTGCCACCAGACGAATCCAAGGCCGGTGAGCGCGGATGACTTCAAGCGCCTGTTCAAGGCCGCCTTGTAGGCGCGGAAACATGGCGAGCGAAGCAAGCAATGGGGGTCAGATCCCAATTCAGGACAACAGACCTTCCGGAGCGCGTGGTGGTGAACGAAATTGGGCTCTGACCCCCATTGCGCTGTATCCGGGGCGCGAGGGTTTTTCTTCCTCCGGCCAACAGCGTAATCGGGGTCAGAGCCCAATTTCGTTTCCCGTCTTTTCGCGCTGTCAGGATCACTGTCCTGAATTGGGGTCTGACCCCGATTACTTCTCCGATTACCTTTTGCGCGCGGAGGGTCTGTGACACCTTCCCGCCTGCACATCGGCATCAGCGCCTGCTTCTTTCACCCGGACCCCACCCGCAAATCGGCGCCGAGTAAAACGCTGCAATGGATCGAGCAGTCCACGGCGCACTGGGTGATGTCCTTGGGCGCCTTGCCTTTCATGGTGCCTGCTTCATCAGGCGATACCTTCCGCGGTGACGTCACCTTGGCCGACTACGCCCAGGCGCTGGACGGTCTCGTCTTGCATGGCGGCGCGGACGTATGGCCGGGTAGTTACGGTGAGCAGCCGCTCAAACCCGAATGGTCTGGCGACAGGCAGCGCGATGAGTACGAGATCGCCCTGGTCAAGGCCTTTGCCGCATCCGGCAAGCCGGTGTTCGGCATCTGCCGGGGCCTGCAACTCATCAATGTGGCGCATGGCGGCACGCTGTACCAGGACATTGCCACCCAAAAGCCCGGCGCCAGGAGGCACCGCGACGCTGAGGCGTATGACCTGAATTTCCACGAGGTCGACATCGTGCCCGGTACGCGCATGGCGGCGCTGCTCGGCAGCACCGGCCCGCACAGGATCAACAGCGTTCACCATCAGGGCGTCAAGGACCTGGCGCCGGGTTTCACGGTGGAGGCCACGTCGCCTGACGACGGCGTGATTGAAGCCATCCGCTGCCATACCGGCCCCTGGATCAGTGCCGTGCAGTGGCACCCTGAACTCCACTTTCCCAGGCACGGCGTGGTGGACGACGCGCCTTTGCTCCAAGACTTTCTGGAGGCGGCGCAAGCTGCCCGTACGCCATGACCCAACTTGCTGTCTTCAACCCGGCCAACGGCCAGCAGATTGCCAACCTGCCTGCTGACGACACGGCCAGCGTTGTGGCCCGCTACACAAAAGCCCGCGCTGCGCAAGGCGCCTGGGCCGCAACGCCCCTTGCCCTGCGCAACGCCTGCATTGCGCGCTTTCGCGACGGCGTGGTGCGCGAGCTGGACACCCTGGCCGCCACCATGACGCATGAGACCGGCAAGCCGATCAGGATATCGCGCAATGAATTGAACGGCCTGCTGCCGCGCCTGGACTTCTTCATGCAGGAGGCCGAGGCCACGCTCACTACGGAAACAGTGTTCAGCGAGGGGCCCATGACCGAGCAGATCCAGCACGCGCCCCTGGGCGTGGTGGCCAATATCTCGGCCTGGAACTACCCGTGGTTTGTGGGCTGCAATGTCATCGTGCCGGCGCTGCTGGCGGGCAATGCCGTGTTGTACAAACCCTCGGAGTACGCCGCCATGACGGGCCTGGCCATCACCCGCCTGCTGCATGAGGCCGGCGTGCCGCGGGACGTGCTGGCCTGCCTGGTAGGTACCGGCAGCGTTGGTGCGGCCCTGCTGGAGCAGCCGGTGGATGGCGTGTTCTTCACCGGCTCGGTGGCCACCGGCCACCGCATCGCGCAGGCCGTTGCCAGCCGCTTCATCAAGCTGCAGCTGGAGCTGGGCGGCAAGGACCCGACCTATGTGTGCGAGGACGCCGACCCGAAATCGGCGGCCGAGTCGCTGGCCGATGGCGCCATGTACAACACCGGCCAGAGCTGCTGTTCGGTGGAGCGCATCTATGTGCACGAGAAGATCCACGATGCGTTCATTGCGGCCTTTGTGGACACGGTCAGGGGCATGAGGAGCGGCGACCCGATGAACGAGGACAGCTACATTGGCGCCATCACCCGCGCGCCGCAGCTCGATGTGCTGGAGGCGCAGGTGGCCGACGCCACGGCCAGGGGCGCCACGCTGCTTTTGGGCGGCCAGCGCATGAGCGGACCCTTCGGCGGTGCGGGCAACTGGTTTGAGCCCACGGTTTTTTCAGACGTGAACCACCGCATGGTGCTGATGCAGGAGGAAAGTTTTGGCCCCGTGATCGGCATCCAGAAAGTCAGCGGCGATGCGCAGGCCGTGCAGCTGATGAACGACACCCGCTTCGGCCTCACCGCCGGCGTCTACACGCCGGACGAAGCGCGCGCCCGGACCCTGCTTGCGCAGGTCAACGCCGGCAGCGTCTACTGGAACTGCTGCGACCGCGTGAGCCCGCGCCTGCCTTGGAGCGGGTATGGCGACTCGGGCGTGGGCCTCACGCTGTCCAGGTACGGCATCCAGGCCTTCACGCGGACCAAGGCCTGGCACTTGAAGAAGGCACCCCCATGAAGCTCACCCTGTTTGACCTGGACCACACGCTTTTGTCGGGCGACAGCGATGTGTTGTGGTGTGAGTTTCTGATCAGCAAAGGGGTGCTGGACCGCGCCAGCTTCGAGCCGCGCAATGCCGACATGGAAGCTCGCTACAAGGCCGGCACGGCAGGCGTGCAGGAGCTTGCCGACTTCTATGTGGGCATGCTGGCTGGCCGTACGCCTGCCCAGTGGGAGCCACTGCGGCAGGAGTTTTTGGCCACGGTGATCGCGCCGCGCCTGTCGCAGGCTGCGCAGGACCTGGTAGATCAGCATCTGGACGCCGGCGAACTGGTGGTCATGACCACGGCAACCAACCGCTTCATCACCGAGCTGACGGCGATGTACCTTGGTATTGAACACCTGCTCGCGACCGAGCCCGAATTGGTGGACGGCA
>JACMQX010000147.1 GCA_014376765.1 Ramlibacter sp.
TACCTGCATCGTCGAGCAAAAAGACGGGCCCCTGGCGCTGGGCCAGGCCGATGGCATTGCCTGCAGGACGATGGAAATGTTCGAGGCCTTCAACTTCAGCGAGCGGGTGCTCAAGGAGTCCTGCTGGATCAACGAGGTGACCTTCTGGAAACCCGACGCCGCGCAGGCCGGCAATATCGTGCGCCACGGCCGCGTGCAGGACACGGAGGACGGCCTGTCTGAATTCCCGCATGTGGTGCTGAACCAGGCGCGCGTGCATGACTTCTACCTTGAGCACATGCGCAACTCGGCCAGCCGCCTTGAGCCCCACTACGGCCGCCGCCTGCTGGAGGTGAGCGTGGATGAGCAGGCGGCCGACTACCCGGTCACCGTACAGATGGAAAGAACCGCTGCAGACGGCTCCACCCGGCAGGAAACCGTGAAGGCCCGCTACGTGGTCGGCTGCGACGGTGCCCGCAGCGCGGTGCGCAAGTCCATCGGCCTGCATCTGGCAGGCGACTCGGCCAACCATGCCTGGGGCGTGATGGACGTGCTGGCCGTCACCAATTTCCCCGACATCCGCTACAAGGTGGCGGTGCAGTCGCAAGCGGGCAACCTGCTGGTCATCCCGCGCGAGGGTGGCTACCTGGCGCGCCTGTATGTCGAGATGGACAAGCTGGGCGAAGACGAGCGCGTCGCGCAACGCGGCATCACGCAGGACAAGCTGATCGCTGCCGCGCAACGCATCCTGCACCCCTACACG
This sequence comes from Ramlibacter sp., assembly GCA_014376765.1. Taxonomy (GTDB): domain Bacteria; phylum Pseudomonadota; class Gammaproteobacteria; order Burkholderiales; family Burkholderiaceae_C; genus JACMQX01. The sequence goes on from JACMQX010000147.1 coordinate 743, forward strand.
CTGGACGTGAAGGAGGTGCCTTGGTGGTCTGTCTATGAAATTGGCCAGCGCATCTGCGACCGGTACGACGATGCAACGCGTGTCGGCGCGGAATCAGCCCTGCCGCGCGTCTTCATTGCCGGCGACGCCTGCCACACCCACAGCCCCAAGGCCGGGCAGGGCATGAACTTCTCGATGCAGGACGCCTTCAACCTCGGCTGGAAGCTTGCGGGCGTGTTGCGTGGGCAGTGTGCGCCTGAACTGCTGCACACCTACACCGAGGAGCGCCAGGTGGTTGCGCAGGAGCTGATTGATTTTGACCGTGAGTGGTCCAGGATGTTCAGCGACCGCGCCAGGCAGGGCGACGGCGCCGCGACTGAAGGCGTGGACCCGGCAGAGTTCCAGAAATACTTTGAGCGGCATGGCAGGTTTACGGCAGGCATGGGTACGCACTACCGGCCATCGATGATTCGCGGCAGCGATGCGCATCAGCATCTGGCTGGCGGGTTTGTGGTGGGCACGCGGTTTCATTCAGCGCCGGTGGTACGGGTGTGTGATGCACGGCCCCTGCAGTTGGGGCATGTTGCGCGGGCAGATGGGCGCTGGCGTTTGTATGCGTTTGCGGCTGCAGGGGACGATGGCACTGCGGACGCAAGCGCTGGTGTGGGCAAGGGTGCAAGCATCAACGCGCTGTGCGCCTTCCTGGATAAATCGCCGCAGTCGCCGTTGCGCAAATTCACCCGCAAGGGCGATGACGATGATGCCGTGTTCGACCTGCGCGCCATCTTCCAGCAAGCGCACAAGAGCCTTGCGATAAACGCCATGCCCCGCCTGCTCTTGCCGCGAAAGGGCAAGTTGGGCTTGATCGACTACGAAAAAATCTTCACCCCTGACTTGAAGAGCGGCCCCGACATTTTTGACCTGCGCGCGATTGACCGTTCGCGTGGTGCGCTGGTGGTGGTGCGGCCCGACCAGTACATTGCCCACGTGCTCCCCCTGGATGCACACCAGGCGCTGGCGGATTTCTTTGCTGCCTTCATGGTGCAGAAATAGGACGCTGGCGCATTGAGCCACCCTCAACGCGCCGCCACGGCCATGCTGGCCGGCCAGGTGCTGTGCATGCTGGGCATGGCCAGCTACACCGTGCTGCTGCCCACGCTGCAGCGCGAATGGGCCTTGAGCAATGCAGGCTCAGGCCTGATCGGCAGCGGCTTCTTCCTCGGCTACATCTGCACCGTCACCTTCTGGTCCACGCTGACCGACCGCATGGACGCGCGGCGCATTTACATGACGGGCTGCGCCATTGCGTGCCTGGGCCTGGCGCTGTTTGGTTTGCTTGCGCAGGGCTTGTGGACGGCGCTGCTGGCGCACATGGTCTACGGCGTGGGCGTGTCGGCCACCTACATGCCGGGGTTGAAGATTTTGTCGGACCGGTACCAAGGCACCAGGCAGAGCCGCGTGTTCTCCTTCTACACCGCGTTCTATGGCCTGGGCGGCGCGATCTCGCTGGCGGCCACGCAGGCCCTGGCGGACGCATTTGGCTGGCGTGAAGCGTTCGTGGTGGCGGCCACAGGGCCAGTGCTGGCGATGGGGCTGGTGGTGTGGTTGACACGGCCACTGGCTCTGCCCGTGGCGTTGGCCCACCGTCCTACCTGGCGCGACGCCTTTCCGCTTCAGGCCTGGCTGGTCGTGCTGCGACACCAGCGCAGCCGCCCCATCATCATTGGCTACACGGTGCATTGCCTCGAGATGTTCGGCGCGCGCGGCTGGAGCGTGGCTTTTCTGGTGTTCGCGGCGGGTGCTGGTGTGGGCGCGGGCATGGGCGGGGACATGAGCGCGGGGGCCGCGCAGGCTGGTGCATCGCGCCTGCCGCTCGCAGCCGGCACCATCGCCGCCTGGGCAAGCCTGTTCTCTGTGGGCGCATCCATCCTCGGCAACGAGGCGGCACTGCGTCTGGGCCGCGAACGCTGGATCAGGCTGTCGATGCTGGCCTCCAGCCTGCTCGGCGTGGCGATGGCCGCCTGCGCTGCGTCTGCGTGGCCCCTGCTGCTGGCCCTTGTTGTGTTCTACCAACTGGCGGTGATGTCCGACTCCGCCACGCTCACCGCCGGCCTCGTTGAAGCTTCGGAGCCCGGCCGCCGTGGTGCAGCGCTGGGCCTCTATTCACTCATGGGATTTGCAGGCGGCATGCTGGGCCCAGCCGTATTCGGCATTGCGCTGGATGCCACCGGCGGCGGCCTCACCACGTGGTCATGGGTGGCCGGCTACGCAGTCCTCGGCCTCGGCTGCCTGGCCTTCAGCCTGCAGCAGTTCTACTCCGCAGCGTCCTCACAACAGCAGCGCCTGCGGCGCTGAGAACTTGTTGCCGCGCTGTCACGTGGTCTCTCATGTATCTTTTGTAGCCTGCGGCGCGCCGTGCTGCCCGCGTGCGCGCTTCAGGGAGGGGGGGGGCGTCCTTGCTCCGGGAAGCCAGGCGCAGGGGCCGCCTCACATCCGCAAGGGCCGGGCGTAACCCGTCATCTCCAGGTAGCCACGCCCCACGCGTTTTCCGTTGCTGTCCAGCAGGTCGCACAGACCCTCCCAGTAGATCGAGCCGGTGGAGGTGCGGCTATCCAGCTCCTGGTTGTCGACCAGGGCGCGTACGGTGTAGAAGTCAGCTGGCGTGCGCACCACCCATTCCACCGGATAGCTCGCATTGCTCACCGGGCTCTTCCAGCTGCGCACCGGCTGGAAAATCACCTCGCCGCGTGAGAACACATAGGTGCCTGACCGGGGGTGGCGGAACGACCCGCCGTCCCACATCGCCGCGCCGTCTTTATCGCGCAGGCGAAAAGCGGTGAGCGCGCTGCCGTCATCCAGGTTCATGCCGATCCAGTCCCAGCCCACCGCTAGTGGGTGCAGCACTTCCTGGCTCCATTCATGGTCCAGCCAGGCCTTGCCGTTGACGTCAAGGCCCTCGCCTTTAAGCGTGAGCTTGCCGCGCGCTGCCAGTTGCGGCTGGCTGTAGTAGTAGCTGGCCTGTGCTGCGTCCGGCCCCTTGCGCGAGAGGCCCTTGTCGCCTTGCAAAAGTACCGGCTGCGTGGGCGTGAAATCCAGCGCAATGCTGAAGTCTGCGGTAGGCAGAACGGCTGTGTAGACATCACCCTTGCGCACCAGAGACCAGTCGCGCAGGCGCAGATCCGTGTCTGCGCCGCTGGCTTGCGCCACGTCGAATCCTTCACGCGCAATGCGCTGGTCGTGCCAGAGCTTTTTGCCGCGCACATCGGTGACCGCCGCGTGCGCAAACACCAGCTGCTTTGCAGCAAAGCCAGACTTCATGCCCTGCGCTGCCTCCACTCGCGATCGGAAGAAGGTGAGCTGAAAGCCGAAATCGCGCCCTCCAGCAGAGGCCTGGCCGGTGATGTACCACCATTCGGTGCGGTAGTCCGGGTGGCTGCCATGGTCGCGCGGAAATCGGATGTTGGCGGGCGGCAGGGCGTGAGCGGGCACCGCGGCCCCGGCCAGACCAGCGCCCAGGCCTGCGAGCAGCAGCGTACGGCGTTGATAGTGCTTCACCAATCCTCCTTCACGGCCAGCACCGCATCCTGCCGCGCCGCCGCGCGCCCGGCCAGCCAGGCGGTCACCGTGCCCGCCAGCACCACGGCTGCGCACAACAAAGTCAGCCGAAGCCACGGCACGAGCAAGTCCATCGTCCAGTGAAAGCTCTGCGGGTTCACCACATGGATCAGCACCACACTCACCGCCATGCCCAGCAGCAGCCCGGCGATGGAGCCGATCAGCGTCCACGCCGCGCCTTCACCCGCCACCACGGTCAATATCTGCCGCCGCGTCAGGCCCAGGTGGGCCAGCAGCCCGAACTCCTTGCGCCGTGCGAGCACCTGCGCGCTGAAGCTGGCGGCCACGCCGAACAGGCCTATCGCAATCGCCACGGCCTGCAGCCAGTAGGTGACGGCAAAACTGCGGTCAAAAATCTTCAGCGAGATCGCGCGGATCTGGCCGGCGGACGAGAACTCCACCAGCCCGTCCGAGCCGCTTTGCTTCACGGCCAAGGCGCTGATGGCCTGGCGTACCGGCGCTTCATCGGTGCCGTCGTCCAGCCACAGCGCCAGGTCGTTCACGCGTTCATCGCCCGTGAGCCGTGCGAAGTCGCGCTGGTCGATGGTGATGGCGCCGGTCTGGCGGGAATAGTCGCGCCAGATACCGGCGACGAAGAAGGTGGTGGCAGCTTGCGCACCAGGTGCGGCCGTTTTACCCATGGGCGAAAAGGCGTTGCCCATGGGCGTGAACACGCTCCCCAACCGCGCCCCATACAAGTCCACAACCGCTTCGCTCACGTAAATCGCGACGCTTCCGGCCGGCGCGCTAACCGCATTGCCCACAAGCGGAAAGTCCTTGGCCGGATCGCTGATGCCGCGCGCAATCAAGGCAACAGCCGGCCGCCCCGCATCAAGCAACAAGCTCGTCGTGCGCTGCCCGCCCAAGCGCTTTACGCCCGCCACCCGCGCCACGCCTTGCACAAACTCCGGCGAAAAATACGCCGTGTCTGACGACCCCACCGCGCCGGCCGTGCGCGCATACAGCTGCGCGGGCAAGACCACGTCAAGCCAGCGCGTGACCGAGTCGCGAAAGCTGGCCACCATCACCGTCAGCGCCACAGCCAGGCTGAGGCTGGCCACCACGCCGCTCACAGCCACGGCCGCGCTCTCGCGCACGCGGCGAGCGCGCTCTACTGCCAGCAGCGGCAGCAAGCGGCGCGCGACCAACGGGCTCAAGGCGTCGTACAGCAAGGCGATCAACCAGGGCAGGGCGGTGATGCCGCCCACCAGCAGCAGCGCCACCGAGATGTACGCGGCCAGGGGGATGCCGAACACAGGGGGCGTGAGGGCCAGGAGCGCACCGGCCACCATCAATGCAAGACTCAAGCGCCCGTTGCGCGCGCCCGCATGCGCTGCGCCCAGGCCCTTGAGCGTCTGCGCCAGCGGCAGGCCCTGCACAGAACGCGCCGGCCACCAGCCGCCCACCAACGCTGCCGCGACACCCAGCGCGCCGTAGATCAGCGCTGCCCAGCCGTCCCACTGCAAGGCAGGCGCCACGCCGGCAAAGTAGCCACCGCCCAGATCACCGCCCAGAAGTTGCAGCGCCAAGGCCGCCAGCACCGAGCCCAGCGCCACACCCGCCGTGCTGCCCACCAGACCAATCGCCAGCGACTCCCACAACACCAGCTGCAGCCGTTGCCTGGCTGTCAGGCCCAGCACACCGAGCAGCGCAAACTGCTGCGCCCGCTTGGCCACGCTGAGGCTGAGCACCGAGAACACCAGAAAGGCACCAGTGAACAAAGCCACCAGCGCCAGCACAGTGAGGTTGACGCGGTAGGCGCGCGACAGGTTGCTCACCCGCTGCGCTGCATCGCCCGGCTCGGCTGCAGTCACGTCGGGCGGCAACTGAAGTGAGGTGATGAAGGCCGCATGGTCCGCGCCCGCGCGCAGCCGCACGTCAATGCGCGAGAGCAGGCCCACGCGCTGGAACACGTCTTGCGCGGCGCCAATGTCCATCACCGCCAGCGGCCCGCCACCGGCACTGGTGCGGCCGGCCACCGTGACCGGCACCAGGGCCAGGCCGCTTTGCAGCTTGAAGGCAGCGTTACCCAGCAGCGCCTGTGCAGCGGGGTTGAGAAAGACAGCGTCGGGCGCAAAGATGGCAAACCGGTCGGCGTCCGTAGCAGGCAGTGGCATGAGCGAAGGCGCCACTGCCGCCACCACCAGCGCGTCAATGCCCACCACGCGCAAGGCCCGCCGCTCGCCATTGGCCATCACGGCGTAGGTTGTTGCTTCCACGACCGGGCTGGCATAGGCCACTTGCGGGTGTGTGGCCACGCGGCGGAACACGGCTTCGTCAAAACTGCCGCGTACGGCCCGCAGCTCCAGGTCGGGCTGGCCGTTGACCGAGCGCACCGCGCTTGAAAATTCACTCAGCGCCGAAGCATTGATCAGGTGCACGGAAAACGCCAGGGACACGCCCAGCATCACAGCCACCACGGCCGCCAGATTGCGCCAGGGGTGCTGCACGAGTTCGCGCCAGGAAAAGGTTTTGAGAAGGTCCCACATCAGAGCCTGTATTGTGACCGGCAGGCCTTTGCTATGCTTTGCAGCATGATCAATCTGCCCACTTACGACGACGTCATTTCCGCGTCCCAGCGCCTGCAAGGCCACGCCCATCGCACGCCGGTTCTCCGCTCCACGACGGCCGACCAGATGCTCGGCGCGCAGCTGTTCTTCAAGTGCGAGAACTTCCAGCGCATGGGCGCATTCAAGTTCCGCGGGGCGTTCAACGCACTGTCGAAGTTCAGCGACGCGCAGCGCAAGGCCGGCGTCATCACCTTCTCGTCGGGCAACCATGCGCAGGCCATCGCGCTGTCGGCCCGCACGCTGGGCATGCCGGCGGTGATCGTCATGCCGCACGACGCGCCGGCCGCCAAGAAGGCAGCGACGCAAGGCTATGGCGCAGAAGTCATCAGCTACGACCGATTCACCCAGGATCGTGAGGCGCTGACCAGCCAGATGGCCGCCGAGCGCGGTATGACGCTGATCCCGCCCTACGACCACCCGGACGTGATGGCCGGGCAAGGCACTGCTGCCAAGGAGCTGTTTGAAGAAGTCGGCGAGCTCGACTATTTGCTGGTGTGCCTGGGTGGCGGCGGCCTGCTCAGTGGCTGCGCTTTGGCTGCGCGCGCTCTGTCGCCGGGTTGCAAGGTCTATGGCGTGGAGCCCGAGGCCGGCAACGACGGGCAGCAGTCGTTTCGCAGCGGCAGCATCGTCAACATCCCCACGCCCAAGACGATTGCCGATGGTGCGCAGACGCAGCACCTGGGCCAATACACCTTTGGCGTGATCAAGCGGGATGTGACGGACATCCTCACCGCGACGGACGCGCAGCTCATCGAGGCGATGAAGTTTTTTGCAGAGCGCATGAAGATGGTGGTGGAGCCTACGGGCTGCCTGGGCTTTGCCGCTGCGCGGCATGCGGGCTTGCCAATACAGGGCAAGCGGGTTGGCGTGCTGGTGAGCGGGGGGAATGTGGACCTGGGTCGGTTGGCGGAGTTTCTTGCTGCATGAGCATGAAGCTCGCCGCTGCCGATTTGGAGGCGATCGAGCGCGCGACGTTTGACGCTGTGCCGCCTGAGGCTGTTGGGGAGTTGCCTGGGTGGTTGCTGGGGTTTGATAGTGGGACTGTGAGCCGGGCGCACAGTGCGGTGCCTTTGGTGCACGAGTCGCCTGGTGCTGCGGCGGGTTCTTCGCCGGATGCGGTGGTGATCAGGGAAATAGAGGCCCGCTACGCTGCCCACGGTTTGCGCGCTGTATTTCGCATTCCCACGCTCCCGACGCTGGATGGTTTCAGCGCAGCCTTGCGTGAATGCGGCTACGAGGCACGTAAACCGACTCGCGTGTTTGTGGCTTCAACAGCAGACATGAGGGCAGCTGCAAAAGGTGAAGACGCAGAACTCATGGCGCAGCCGGATGACGCATGGCGCGCCGTCTTCCTCGGTGAAGGGTTCGACCCGGTAGATGGCGCCAGCCGCGTGCAGATCCTGGGCCGTGCGCAACATGGCGCGTATGCCTGCGTGCGTGTCGACGGGCAAACGGTGGCGGCCGGCATGGGAAGCTTCAGTCATGGCTGGGCCAGCGTTCACGGGATGCGGACACTGCCGGCCTATCGCGGCAGGGGGATGGCGGGGCGGATTCTGGGGGCGATTGCTGAAGAGGCGATGGGGCGCGGGATCGAGCGGGCGTTTTTGCAGGTAGAGGCGCCGAACGTGGGGGCTCAGGCGCTCTACACCCGGTTTGGGTTTGTGGTGGGTTGGGACTATGGGTATTGGTATTCAATGCACGAGCGCGGCAGTGGGTCGTGAGTGCGTGCCGGGATAGGTTGATGCTCGATTTGAACGCTGACATTCGAGGTGGTCGAATCGGCCAGGCGCGGTGGGCGTGATGTGAGGTGATTGAGGCAGCGCAAACGGCCCTAATTTGATGCGTGATGTATGATTTTTTGCATCAAATTCGAGATAGGAGCGCCATGATGAGAACTACCCTCGCCATTGATGACGACGTTCTTGCGGCCGCAAGGCACCTGGCTGAGCGGGAGCACAAAAGCGTTGGGGACGTGATATCCGCGTTGGCGAGACAGGGTTTGTTGCGCTGAAGCCGCGCGCCTCAGCCAACGCGAAACGGCATTCCACTCTTGCCAGACAACGGGACGATGTCACCCATGACGCTAGAACTCGTCAATTAACTACGTGATGAGCTGCCCTGGCGTGCTATTTGCTTGACGGCAATGTATTGGTCGCAGGCCCAGCGCAAAAGCGAAGTTTCAAAATGACCTGGCGCACCGAACCCGCAAGTTCTTCTAAAGGCGTGGCCCTGGGATGCCTGGTCTTCGGCGCTTATCTCCTTGCTGGCGCCTTCTACGCATTCGCCCGCGGCAAATGGCCCTGGTTCATGCTGCCCCTGCTTGATATTTTTGCCTTCTTGATCAGCCTGTTTGGTGAACGGGCCAGCGGCTACATCGGGGGCGGGTTACTCGGCTTGCTCGGGCTGGCCTCAGTGGCCCTGGGGGTCGCTCTTTTCGTGAGGCTGAGGCGCATTGAGAAAAATGCCGCCCTTGACATTGCACCCTGATGGAACGTTGCTAGGGCGCAGCCGCAAATGCCCCTACACGCCCCCGGCTCTTGCACCCAACCCCTTTTGAAAGCCTCCTGAAGGCCTCATCATCGCCGCATGAAATCCTGGCTTCGCATCTTCTCGTTCGTCCATGCCTTGATGGCCCTTCTCTTTGCCTGCGCTGCGCTGATGCTCATCGTGGTGGCGGCCCGGATGGGTTGGGACGCCTTCATCGCCGGGCTGGATGCACAGGCCGCGCAGGGCATCATCGAGGCCGTCGGGTTGCTCGCGGCGGCAGTGGTGGCGCTGCAGATCGCGCAAACCATCACCGAGGAAGAGGTGGTGCGCGACGCGCACATCAGCGCTCCCACGCGCGTGCGGCGTTTCCTGTCGCGCTTTCTCGTCGTGGTGGTGGTGGCGCTGGTGATCGAAGGCCTGGTTGCGACTTTCAAGGGTGTGCATGAGGACCCCGTCCAGTTGCTCTATGCGGCCAGCATCCTTGTAGCCGCATCGGCGCTGCTTGCCAGCTGGGGCATCTTCATCGGCTTCAACCGCCATGCCGAGGCCCTGGAGCCAGAGGCCATGGCAGAGGCCAAGCGTGAAGACAAAAAGCTCCAGTAAGGCGTGCCCTGGCCCTGCACGCACCAGACGCTGTCTTCATTGGCCTTCGTGATCGCCCGGCGTTAAGCGGGCTGGCAGGTCGTGAGTTTTCACCTATCTGCCGTGCCGCCCTGGCAGCGGCAATTCAAAATCAGTCCAGCGGCTTTTCTTCCGTAGGTACGGGCGCCGCTTCATCAGGTGTCTTGGCTA
>JACMQX010000148.1 GCA_014376765.1 Ramlibacter sp.
AAACGGGTGAAGCTGCATCTGGGCCAGGCCATCAGCCTGCAGGACGTCGCAGCGCTGCCGCTCATCCTGCCCAGCCGGCCGAATGCATTCCGCCTGCTGATCGAGAACGAGTTTGCCGGCATCCGGCAGCAAAGCAAGGTGGTGATGGAGGTGGATGGCCTGAACGCCATCCTCAACCTCGTGAAAGAGGGTTTGGGCCACGCGGTGCTGCCGCGCTACACGCTCAGCAACTTCGACAACCCGGACCCGTTCACGGTAAGGGCGATCCATTCGCCCCGCATCATGAGCCAGCTCACGCTGGTCTGGTCGGCCCGCAGGCCAACGACCGGCACGCATAAAAAAGCGCTGGAGATTGTGCGCAGCGTGGTGGATGAAGCAATCAAGCCCTATCGATAGGACTCTCTCATGCGACGCAAACACTTTATCGCCGCTTCACTGGCCGCACTGTGCACCCTGCCAGGCCTGGCTCTCGCGCAAAGTGCAGCCACATGGCCCGCACATGCCATCCGCCTGGTGGTGCCCTTCACCCCCGGCGGCTCCACCGACATTCTGGCTCGCGCCATTGGCCAGAAGCTCAGTGAAGCCTGGGGTCAGCCGGTGGTGATCGACAACGTGCCCGGCGCAGGCGGCAGCATCGGCGCAGACCGGGTCGCCAAGGCCGCGCCCGATGGCTACACGCTGCTGATGGGGCATATCGGCACGCTGGCTGTGTCCCCTTCCATCTACCCCAACCTGCCCTACGACCCCATCAAGAGCTTCACCCCCGTGGCCTGGGTGGCGCGTGTACCCAATGTGCTGGTGGTGCATCCGTCCGTGCCTGCCAAAAACGTGCGGGAACTGATTGCCCTGGCCAGGGCGCAGCCGGGCAAACTCAACTACGGCTCGGGCGGCAACGGCAGCGCGGCGCACATCGCGACCGAATACCTCAAACTGCAAAGCCAGACCTTCATGGTGCATGTGCCCTACCGCGGCACAGCGCCCGCCGTGACGGACCTTGTGGCCGGGCAGATCCAGCTGATGTTCACCGGCGCGCCGGCAGTGATGCCCTTCGTCAAGGGCGGCCAGTTGCGAGCCCTGGCGGTGTCCAGCCCCAGGCGGCTGGCGGCATTTCCGGAGTTGCCCACGGTGGCGGAGAGTGGCCTGAAAGAACTGGCCGGGTTTGAGGCAGACCAGTGGTACGGCATCGTCGCGCCTGCGGGCACGCCGCGCGAGATCATTGCCAGGCTCAACACGCAGATCAATGCCAGCCTGAATGCGCCGGAGCTCAAGTCGCGGCTACAGGCTGAAGGCGCCGAGGCCACGCCCAACACACCGGAGGTGTTCGGCAAATTGATTGCAACGGAGATAGAACGCTGGCGGCCCGTGGTCAAGGCCGGCAAGGTGCGTTCGGAGTAGCCTGTATGTTTGTCTTTTCAAACCGCTGCGACGCACAGGGGTGGAAAGGCCAGCACTGCAAAGCGGCGACCTACTCGGGCATCACCAGGATGCGCTTCTTGCGCTTGACCGTTACCGGCACGTGGACCGGTACCGGCGGCGCAGAAGGCATGAACTCTTCGATGGTCATGGCCGGTGCGGGCTCGACCTTTGGCACCACAAATCCGCCGTAGCGAGCCTGCAGCTTGCGCAGTGTTGACAGCACTTTGGAGGTGTTCAGCGGCGTGACGACGCAGCCGTTGACCTGCACATAGTCGCCTTGGGGGGTGAGGGCCAGCGCGCCGACTTCCATGCCCCGCTCTATGCGCCCCAGGTACTGAAAACCCGGGTGTGGCACGGCGGTGAACATGCTCAGATTCGTGTCCAGCTTGATCGTCAGTTCTTTGCTCATCGAGGCAATATTGTGCACGCTGCCAACCCCTGCCAGCAGCGCGGTATGAAACTTTAGGTAAATTCATGGCTTATGAACCCACCTTACGCCGACACCGACCCGCCCCGGGAATCCATTGACGCGTTGACGGGCCCCACCCTGCTGGAGTTCGGCAGCAACACCTGCGGCATCTGCGCCGCAGCGCAGCCCCGCGTGGAGCTTGCGCTGGCCGCACACCCTGGTGTCCGGCACCTCAAATTTGAAGACGGGCGGGCCAAACGCCTGGGCCGCAGTTTTGGCGTGAAGCTCTGGCCGACGCTTGTCTTTCTTGACAACGGCAAGGAAGTGGCCCGGCTGGTAAGGCCGCAGCAGGCGGAGCCGGTGGCGCAGGCGCTGGCCGCACTGCCAGGACCGCCCCAATAGCAACTGCGGCGCAGACACCGCGAAGCGCCCGCGAGGTTTGAGGCCGCGTTTGAATCTCGACATTCCGCACAGTTCGAGACAGCCAGGTTCAAGAGGCTGCGTCGATACTCGGGATCACTGTGGCCCCTCATTCGCGCACCCTCCTCTCGCTGCCCATGCTGACCGCATGCGCGTTGGCCCTGCTGATCTCCTGGGACAACAGCGGTCTGGACATGGTGCTCGCCCATCTATCTGGCAGCACAGCAGGTTTCCCCCTTCGCAACAACTGGCTACTGGCAAGCGTCTTGCATGAAGGCGCGCGCAAGCTGTCGTGGGCTGCCCTGGTGTTTCTTTGTGTGGCGATCTGGTGGCCAGTGGGGCCGCTGCGCCGGCTGGCACAGAACCGGCGCGCCGAGCTGGCTGTCAGCACCATCGCCGCGGTGCTGGGCATTGTGCTGCTCAAGGCCGTCAACCACACCAGTTGTCCCTGGGACCTGGCGGACTTTGGCGGCGCGGCGCGGTACTTCTCGCACTGGGCGGTGCCCGCTGGCGGTGATGGTGGCGGCGGGCGCTGTTTTCCTGCGGGGCACGCTTCGTCCGGCTTTGCGTTTGTGGGCGGCTACTTTGTGTTCCGCCAGGTGAGCTCAGCCGCGGCGCGGACCTGGCTGGCCTGCGCCTTGCTGGCGGGCCTGGTGCTGGGCATTGGCCAGCAGCTGCGCGGCGCGCATTTCATGAGCCACGCGCTGTGGACGGCCTGGATCTGTTGGGTCATTGCCTGGGCCGTGGATGGGGGCTGGAACGCCATCAAGCGATTCAGCGCATTGAAGAGAGCGTAGCGACTTCGTCGTTTGACGGAAGCTGGCAGGCCGGCCCTACCGCCGGTGGATCACCAACGGGGCGGCCCTCTCGCTTTGCAATGGTTCGAGGGCTGGCATGGGTGCGGTGGGTAGTTGCGCAGGCGCCTGGACAGCAGGCACCGTGACACGCGCCACGATGAGTCAAGTCGCCTTGCCTGCTGCGATCAACCGGTCCGCAAAGTCCTGCCACATCGCGTCCTTTGCCATCCCTTCGAACACGCCGGCCTTGGCCAGATCAGCTACCCACTGCTGCTTGTCCGCAATCGCGCCCGCCATGAAGGGCTCGAAGCCCGCCTCCTTCACGGTGTTCGCCGCCTCACGCATTTCTTCCGCGCGGCGCTTGCCGTGTTGCACCACGCGGCTGAAAAAATACGCGCCTTGTTTGCTCCAGTCGATCGAGGGGAAGGTCTCCACCAGCGTAGGGAGCACGAAGTCTTCAACGCCGTAGTGCCTGGCAGTTGCATAGCTCTCGATCACAAGCGCTTCCAGCCCTTTGATCATCACGCTGCGGCACATCTTGATGGCCGAGGCCACACCGAGCTGATCTGACACAGCTTTGGCATCCATGCCCCATGCGACCAGCACAGCCGCCAGCGCAGCAGCCTGCTTGCCGCCCAGCAGCATGGGCACGCGGATGCCGTAAGGCGGCACAGATGTCATCACGCCAGCCTCTACATAGTGCGCCCCGCGCGCATCGATCAACGCTGCGGCGTGCGCCTTGGTGCCGGGCGATGCGGAATTCAGGTCCAGGAAGATGCTGCCTGCCCGGATATGCAAGGCCGCTTCCTGCGCAACGGCCAGTGTGTTGGAGGCAGTCACTGAGGAGATGATGAGATCGCTCGCCTCGCACAGCGACTTCATCGAGCCATGTGCCATCACGCCCGCGCTCTTCGCATGGGCGCACTCGGCTGTTTGCGTTGCGGCATCTGCAAACTTCAAGTCCCACGCGCCCACTGCGCTGATGCCCGGTTTGTCCTTCAAGCCGCCGCTGAAGGTCTTGCCTACTTCGCCGTAGCCGATAAGGCCTATGGTGTGGATGTTCATGCTCATGCGTTTGCCCTTCAAATACAACAATTCACGGATGCCCCAACGCGGTGGCAGCAGAGAGCTTCAACTGTCTTCAAGTTTGCGAGATGTGCTGCGCGCCATGGCCGTAGCCAGTTCCACCTTACTGCTTGGCGATCTTTGCCCGCGTGATCACCTCGTCCCAGCGCTTGATCTCATTGGCCAGTTGCGTGTGCAGTTGCTCGGGTGTGCTGCCTTGTGCGACGAGGTTGAGCTCGAGCAGGCGTTTGCTTACATCGGGCTGGGCCAGGACGGCCTGCACTTCTCTGGCCAGGCGGGCCACCACGTCGCGCGGCGTTTTAACGGGCACGGCCAGTCCGTTCCATGAGGCTACGTTGAAGCTCGCCAGCGAGCCGCCGGATTCACGCGCGGCCGGTACGTTGGGCAATTGCGCGGCGCGCTTGTCGCCCAGTACCGCGAGCGGCCTGAGCGCTTTGGCATTGATCTGCGGCATGAGCGGGCCGAGGATGTCGATGGCCGCGTCCAGCTCGCCACCACGCAGCGCGGTAATGACCGGCGGCGTACCGTTGAAGGGCACAACCTGCGCCTCGATGCCCGCGCTAATCTTGAACAGCTCGGCCGCCAGGTTCTGCGTGGTGCCGATGTTGGGCGTGCCGATGTTGAGTTTGCCGGGGTTGGCTTTGCCATAGGCCAGCAGTTCGGCCAGCGTCTTGAAGCGGCCTGTCTCGCTGACCACGATGGCCAGGTCGAAGGTAGCCAGCATCGACACGGGCGCGAAGTCGCGCATCGTGTCAAACGGCAGCGACTTGAACAGCGCCTGGCTCACCGCCGTGCCGCTGGAGACCAGCAGCAGCGTGTAGCCGTCAGGCTCGGCCTTGGCGACCAGATCACCGGCCACCACGCCGCCGGCGCTGGGTTTGTTGTCGATGATCACGCTTTGGCCGAGTGCATCACCCAGCTTCTGGCCGACCGTGCGGGCCGTGAGGTCCGCAGCGCCGCCCGCTGCATTGGGCACCACGATCTTGATCGGTTTGGAAGGGAAGGCGGCTTGTGCGTTGGCGCTGAGGGGAAGCAGGCTTGCGGCAGTAATGGCCGTTGCTGCGGTGAGCAGGTTGCGTCTGGTTTTCATGGGGTCTCCTGTGCCGTTGTGCGGCGGTAACTTCATCTCGGAACGTGGCGCCCCTATCTTGCAACACCCAGCAGCTTGTCGAGCAACTCCGGCGCCTCCAGCAGCGCCTTTGCTGTCCCGCTGTGCACCACCGTCCCATGGTCCAGAACAACAGCCCGATGCGAGATTGCCAGGATCGCCTGCGGATGCTGCTCCACGATGATGGCGGACAAGCCTTCCTCGCGGGTAATGCGTGCTATGGCGCGCAGCAGCTCTTCCACGATGATGGGCGCCAGGCCCTCCAGCGGTTCGTCCAGCAGCAGCAGCGTGGGGTTGAGCACCAGTGCCCTGCCCACGGCCAGCATCTGCTGCTCGCCACCCGACAGCTGCGTGCCCAGGTTGCCCTTGCGCTCGGCCAGGCGGGGAAACATCTCATACACCCGCTCGGGGCCCCACGGCGCCGACTTGACGCCGGGCCGGCCAGGCCGGGCCACGGCCGTGAGGTTCTCATGCACCGTCAGCGACTTGAAAATGTTGCGCTCTTGCGGTACCCAGCCAATGCCAGCTGCGGCGCGCTGGTGTGGCGCCAGCTTGTGCAAGGCCACGCCGCCCAGGCTGATGCTGCCCGCATGCTGGCGGGTGGCGCCCGCCAGGGTGTTGATGAGCGTGGTCTTGCCCGTGCCGTTGCGGCCGAGCAGAGCCAGGGTTTCGCCCTGCGCGAGCGAAAGTGACACGTCGTTGAGGATCACCGCCTCGCCATACCCGGCGCTGACGTGTTCTACCTGCAGCAGATCAGCCATGGTTTGCCTCCCCTGCATGAGCCGCTGCGCCGGCGTGCCCACCGCCCTGCTCGCCATGCCCCAGGTAGACCGCCTTCACCTGCGGATCGTTGGAAATTTCTTCAGGGTCACCTTCCGTCAGCACCGTGCCGTTCACCAGCACCGTCATGCGTTTCGCAAAGCTGAAAACGAGGTCCATGTCATGCTCGATGAGCAGCACCGACACATCGTCTGGCAGCGCGCCTACTGTCTGCAGCAGCTCTTCACGTTCGCCAGCGGGCACGCCGGCAACTGGCTCGTCCAGCAGCAGTACGCGCGGCTCGCAGGCCAGCGCAATCGCGATCTCCAGCAAGCGGCGCTTGCCGTAGGCCATGAGGCGCGTTTCCTGGTTCATCACACTCGTCAGGTGGAATTGCTCCAGCAGCATTTCGCAGCGCTCGGCCACGTCCTTGTTGCGGCCCAGGGCCTGCCACCATTTGCTGCCCAGGCCCCGGTGTTGCGAGACCGTCAGCGCCAGCGTTTCAAGCGGCGTGAGCGTGTCGAACAGCTGATTGATCTGGAAGGTGCGCACCATGCCCCGGCTCACCCGCTGGTGCGGCGCCAGCGTGGTGATGTCCTGGCCCTCCAGCACGATGCGGCCCTCGGTGGGCTGCAACACGCCGGTGAGCAGATTGATCAGCGTGGTCTTGCCTGCGCCGTTGGGGCCGATCAGCGCATGGCGCGCGCCGCGCTTCAAATGCAGCGTGACGTTGTTGGTGGCGGTGATGCCGCCAAAGCGCTTGACCAGACCCTCGGCGGACAACACCGTGTCGGCCGGTGCGAGCACGTTGTTGGGTGCAGCCTGAACGACGCTGCTCATGACCGCCTCCCGGGCAAGCGCCACGTCCAGGGCTTGAGCAGGCGGTCGCGGCCCACCAGCACCAGCACCACAAGGAACAGGCCCAGCCAGAACAACCAGTACTGCGGCGTGATCTGCGACAGCAAGTCCTGCATCAGCTTGAACACAATCGCGCCTGCCAGGCCGCCATACAACCAGCCCGTGCCGCCGATCACCAGCATCAGCATCACGTCGGCCGAGCGGTGGAACTCAAACAGGTCCAGCGAGGCAAAGCCACCCGTCTGCGCCAGCAAGGCCCCCGATGCGCCGGCCATGCCGGCGGCCACGGTGTAGACCAGCGCCAGACGCGAACTCACCGGAACGCCAATGGCCATCGCGCGCAGCCGGTTGTCCCGAATGGCCTTGAAAGTAGCGCCCATGGGCGAATGCACCAGGCGGCGGGCCAGCACAAAACAGACCAGCAGCACGGTAAGCGAATACCAGGCCGCCGTGCGCCCCGACAGATCAAACTCGAAGGTGCCCAGCAGCTTGCCCATTGTCACGCCTTGCAGGCCGTCGGCGCCGCCGGTGAGCCAGTCCAGCTTGTTGGCCAGCTCCATCATGATCAGGCCGGCACCCAGCGTCACCATGAGGCGCGTGAGGTCGGTGCCGCGCATGATGGTGAGTGAGAACAGCGCGCCCAGCAGCGTGGCTGCGGTGGTGCCGACCAGCAGGCCAATGGTGGGGTCAGGCATCACATGCTTGGCAAACAGCGCAGCCGAATAAGCGCCCATGCCGAAGAATGCGGCATGGCCCAGCGAGACGATGCCGGTGTAGCCGAGGATCAGGTCCAGCGACACCGCAAACAGCCCCACGATGGCGATCTCGTTGATGATGAGCGCGTGGCTGCCCAGCACCAGCGGTGAAGCAAAAGCCAGGGCCCAGAAAATGAACTCCCACTTCTTCCAGCGGCTGGCCTGCAGCAAAGCTGAGGCGCCCCCGGTGCCGGTTCCGTGTTCTTGCGCGTTCATGACTTGCCCCCCTGCCGCACGAACAGGCCTTGCGGACGCCAGATCAGAATCACAATCATCAGGCTGTAGACAATGAAGGCGCCCAGCTTGGGGATGTAGTACTTGCCGGCCACGTCGGCAATGCCCAGCAGCAGCGCGGCCAGCAGCGGCCCGGTGATGGACGAGGTGCCGCCCACGGCCACGACGATCAAAAAGTAAATCATGAACTTGAGGGGAAAGCTCGGGTCCAGGCCCAGCACCTCGGCACCCAATGCACCGCCCAGGCCGGCCAGCCCCGAGCCGAAAGCAAAGGTGGTGAGAAAAACGATGTTGACGTTGATGCCCAGGCCGGCCGCGACACGCTGGTCGTCCACCGAGGCGCGCAGCCGGCTGCCAAAGCGCGTGCGCGACAGCACAAACTGCAGGGCCAGCGTGAGCGCAGCGCACACCGCAATGATGAACAGGCGGTAGTGGCCCATGCCCAGCGTCCAGGCGCCGCTGCCCACTTCGGTGCGGCCCTTGAGCCATTCAGGCAGCTGGATGATCTGCTGCGTGGAGCCGATGAAATAGTCCACCCCCGCCACCGCCATGAACACGAGGCCGATGGAGAACAGCACCTGGTCCAGGTGCGGCTTGTGATACAGCGGGCGGTACAACGTCCGCTCCAGCACCGCGCCGAGCAGCGCGGAGCCAACGAAGGCCAGCGGCAGGCACACCAGGAAGGGCACGCCCATCTTCTGCATCAGCAGCACGGTGATGTAGCCGCCCACCATCGCGAAGGCGCCGTGCGCGAGGTTGATGAAATTCATCAAACCCATGGTCACGGCCAGGCCTACAGCGAGGATGAAGAGCAGCATCCCGTAGGCGATGCCGTCAAAAAGAATGGTCAGCATGATGGTGGTTGTGGTGAATTCCTGGGTCCCTCCCCCCAGTGGAGGAGGGTTGGAGTGGGTGCACCGCCTGCCAACCACATCCATGGCATGCCTGCGTCCACCCCGCCCTCCCCCAGGGGGGAGGGAGCAGGATCACTTCGTCTTACCCGGGTCTTTGACGTCCTTGACCACATCGAACTCGACGTTGTACAGCTGCCCGTCTTTCTTCTCGACCTTGCGCAGGTAAATGTTCTGCACCACGTCGCGGGTCTGCGCGTCGATGAAGATCGGGCCGCGCGGGCTTTCAAAAATCTGGCCCTTCATCGCGCCCAGTAGTGCGTCACCGCCGCCGTTGCCCTTGGTCACGCGCAGCGCTTCATAGATCACGCGCATGCCGTCGTAGCCGCCAACCGCCATGAAGTTGGGGCGCAGGTTCTTGTTGGCCTTCTGGAAAGCTTCAACAAACTTCTTGTTCATGGCCGAGGGGTGCGCCGCCGAGTAGTGGTGTGAGGTGACGACGCCCAAGGCGCCGTCCCCCATGTCGTTCAACTGGTCGTCGTCCGTCACGTCGCCGGTGCCGATCAGCCTGATGCCGGCCTTGTCCATGCCGCGCTCGAGGAACTGCTTCATCACCGCGGCGCCGGCGCCGGAGGGCACGAACACGAACAACGCGTCGGGCTTGATGTCACGAACCTTTTGCAGGAAAGGGGCAAAGTCCGGGCTGCGCAGCGGCACGCGCAGCTGCTCGACCACCTGGCCACCGTTGAACTGCAGGCGCGAGGTAAAAAACTTCTCGGCGTCCAGGCCCGGGCCGTAGTCGGACACCAGGGTCACCACTTTCTTGATACCGTTCTTGGGCGCCCAGTCGGCCAGCGCAACAGAAGCTTGCGGCAGCGTGAAGCTGGTGCGCACCACATAGGGCGATGCCTCAGTGATGCTTGACGTGGCTGCAGCCATGACCACCAGCGGCGTCTTGGACTGCGTGGCGATCTGCGCCGTGGCAAGGGCCGAAGGGGTGATGCCCATGCCGGCCAGCACGTTGACCTTGTCATTCACCACCAGTTCCTGCGCGAGGCGCTTGGTCATATCGGGGATGCTGGTGTCGTCCTTGACGATGAGCTGGATTTTCTTGCCGGCAACGGTGTCGCCGTTTTGCGCCATGTACAAACGCGCTGCGGCTTCGATCTGGCGGCCTGTGGTGGCTTGCTGGCCCGTCATCGGCAGGATGAGGCCGATTTTGAAGGTGTTGTCCTGGGCCAGGGTCGCTCCGGCGGAAAGTGCCAGCACGGCGGCTGCGGTACTGCTCAGGAAGTGGCGTTTGTTCATGAATGTGTCTCCGTTTTGAGGGCTTGGGCGAGAGTGTCAGGGCGCCTGTGTTATTCCACAAGCTTGATTTAAGACATTTAGATATAGCAGATTGCGATGGGAGTCTGCACCGTGTTTTCACGCATCCGGACGGTAGGCAGAGTCCAGCGTGATGGTCCCAAGGACTCGCGAGACACAGGCGCAGATGCTGTGGCCTTCATCCTTTTCATGGTCGCTCAGGAACACGTCCCGGTGGTCGATCTCCCCGTCCACTGCCAGCACATTCATGGCGCACAGGCCGCACTCGCCGCGTCTGCAGTCAAAGATGGTCATGATGCCGGCCTGGTCCAGTGCGTCCAGCATGCTGCAGTCGGCGGGCACGGTGATGTCGAGCTGGTGGCGCGGGACCAGCACGCGAAACGCCTGTGGTGCAAACCGGCCGCTGCTGCCAAAGGTCTCGTAGCGCAGATTGGCTGGCGGCCGGCCGGCATGCGCCCAGGCGCGCCGCGCCGCATCCAGCATGCCCACCGGGCCGCACAGGTACATTTGCGCACCGGCGGGCAAGGCCCCGATTTCTGCGGCAAAGTCGATGTGCGCGCCGTTGCCGGATGCATGGGTGTGCAGCGCATCGCCCAGCACCGGGGCAAGCACATCGGCATAGGCCAGCTCCTCGGGTGTGCGCGCGCCATAGACCATGCGCATCCTGGCGCCGCGCGACTTGAGCGTCTGCGCCATCAGCACCAGCGGCGTGATGCCGATGCCGCCGGCCACCAGCAGGTAAGCCGGTGCAGTGAGGTCCATGTGGAAGTGATTCTGCGGCCCGGTGACCTGAAGCCGGTCGCCGGGCGCAAGCCGCCACATCGCCAGTGAGCCGCCCTTGCCGTCGTCAAGCCGCTTGACTGCGATGCGCCAGACCTGGGGGTCCGGCAGACCCACCAGCGAGTAAGAGCGCGTTTGCGGCTTGCCAGCGACAAGCACCTGTACCTGCAGGTGGCTGCCGGGGGCGTGAGGTGCGGCGCCGGCAGCCGGGCGCAGCGTGATCTCGCGCACGGTGGGGGTTACGTCACGGGTGGATTGAACGAACGCTTCGGTCCAGGCTTGTGTGTTGCGCATCATTGACTCACTTCTTGCGAATCAGCCGCACGCCGGGCATCTGGTCCAGCTGCGAGCTCCTGACGGCTGCGCGCAGGTTGCGCTGCGCCATGCGCGAGTGCTCGCGCATGATGGCTTCAGCGCGCGCGCCTTCGCGCTGCTCGATGGCCTCCAGCACCTGCCAGTGCTGGTCCTGCGCGACGATGAGCATGTCGCGCGCCTGCGGCGAGTTGGCCTGCACCACCACGAAACCCGAGGGCGAGGCAAACGGCAGACTGCACACCCGCTCCAGCTCACGAGCGATGACGGTTGAGCCGGCCAACTCGCTGAGCAGCGCATGAAATTTCTCATTCAGGGCGACGTAGCTGGAAAAGGCCTCGTCATTGAGGGAGGGCTCGGCGAGTACGGCGTCAATTGCGGCCAGCGCCTCGCGGGCTTCGCCCAACACCACAGGTGCCACGCCCCGCTCGGCGGCCAGCCGGGCAGACAGGCCTTCGAGCGTGCCGCGCAGCTCGATCGCTTCTGAAATGTCGCGCTCGGAAAAAGTTCGCACGCCGTAGCCGCCATTGGGCAGTGCCTCCAGCAAGCCCTCCTGCTCCAGCCGCATCAGCGCCGCGCGGATGGGGGTGCGCGACACGCCCAGCTTCTCGACGATGGACAGCTCGGCAATCCGCGCGCCGCCGGGCAGTTCGCCGGCGAGGATCATCTCGCGCAAA